>CAZLBS010000014.1:0-16760 GCA_964557505.1 uncultured Nitrospiraceae bacterium
GAGGCCTTCAAGCGTTGGCTCGTCTTCCATGGTCTGGCCATCGGGGCCTGCGCTTGCCGTGGAGACATCTACCAAGGCGGGCGCGGCGCCGCTTGTTGCCTGCCCCTGCACCAATACGATCAGCATCGACAGCACCATGAACGCCGCCGCCATGCCTTGCGTAATCCGGACCGGCAGCGTCTGTCCGCCGCGTGCGCCAAAGACCGTGTCCATGCCGCCGCCCATGCCAAACGCGCCGCTGAAGCCCATGCCTTTGCCCTTCTGCAAGAGCACGATGCCAATCAGCCCGAGGCAAATGGGCACATAAAGCACGAAGAGCAGCCACAGCAGGGCGCCCCAACTGAAGATCATTTCGAACACGACGTTTTCTCCCGGTGCGCCCGCGCGTGCCTTGGCACGTAAATGCGGGCGCTTACACCTGTTACGCGGATACCGAACCTTTGACAATCGCGGCGAAGCCATCCGCCGTGAGCGATGCCCCGCCGACCAGCGAGCCGTCCACATCCGGCTTGGCCATCAACTCTTCCACATTATCGGGCTTCACGCTGCCGCCGTATTGGATGCGCAAGTTCTCGGCAATGTCCCCGCCGAATTCTCGTGCGATAAGCTTGCGCACGAATTGATGCGCCTCCTGAGCCTGCTCCGGCGTAGCCGTGACGCCGGTGCCGATGGCCCACACCGGCTCATAAGCAACGGCGATCTTCTCGAAATGGGCCGGCTCGAGCCCTTTCAATCCCGCCGTTACCTGGCGCGTGATGACGTCATCCATCTTGCCGCTCTCGCGTTCTTCCAGCGTTTCGCCAATGCAGAACATGACCTTGATGTCCGTGGTCATGGCGAAGAGCAGCTTCTCGTTGAGCAATTCATCCGTCTCTTCGAAGATCGTGCGGCGTTCGCTATGGCCGATGATGGTCCATTGACAACCCGCCGCGAGCAGCATCTGCGGCGACACCTCGCCCGTGTACGCGCCAGATTCTTTCGCATAGCAGTTCTGCGCGCCGACGCTGATGTTCGAGCCCGCCAGCGTCTCGGCCACATCGGCCAAGCACACGGACACCGGGCAGACCACAATCTCGGCCTCGGCGACATCGGCGACCAGCGGCTTTAAGTCCGCGGCCAATTGGACCGCGTCTTTGAGGGTCTTGTTCATTTTCCAATTGCCGGCAACCAAGGGCTTGCGCACAGCGAATCTCCCCATTCGTATTGGTGGATGGCATGCGGGCGACATTCCCGGGTTCACGCCGGGCATGATGCAACGTCCCGGCGCCTTGCGGCGTACCCTTTAGGGCAGGCAGCACGCGCCGTGGGCGGTTATCGTGAAGAATACCAACCGGTTGGCGTCTGTTGCAATGAGATGGGCCGCGCCGAAAGGAATCGTGTAAGAAGCGAAACCCTCAGCGGACCGCGGCCAGTCCGACCATTATAGGAGAGTCGAGCGCCCGCAAGTCCTTTTGCGCCGCCGGGCTACGCGCGCGTAGACTTGTGTGTTAGACATTTACCAAGCCAGATGCGCTTGGCTCAGTAACCGAAGTATCGGGAGGATTCAATGAAATCCCTTGTCCAGTTTGGGATTCTCTGCGCAGCGGGGCTGATGATTCTCAGCCTTGGCGCCTGCGGCGGGCGTGAAACGGAAGCGAAGGTCGACGACGAGGGCGAAGAAACCAAAGCCGCCCCGCCCGCGGTGGTGTTTCCCGTCGAAGTCGGCGTGCCGGTTCGTGGAGAAATCTCCGAATACCTCGAAACGAACAGCCGCATCGAGGCGGCGCAGCGCGTCGAGATGACCGCGGAAGGCACCGGCATCGCCCTGCAAGTGTTGGCCGAGGAAGGGGACCGCGTCGAACAGGGCGACATTTTGGTCGAACTCGATAAAGAGGACGCCCTCGCGCAGTTGCAGCAAGCCGAAGTCCAGGTGCGCCAGCAGAAAGCCGACTACGAGCGCACCAAGAAAGGCTATGAATTCGGCGGCATGCCGGAGGCCGAACTCGATGCGGCGCGGTTCGCCTATGAGCAGGGCCAGGCGAATTTGCGCATCCAACGCCTCCAGGTCGAAAACCTGACCGCCCGCGCCCCCATCGACGGCATCATCGTCATGCGGCAGGTGCAGCAGGGTCAGTTGGTCACCAGCGGTCAGCCCTTGTTCAGCATCGTCAATCCCGACTCTTATGAACTCGTGATCAACCCGCCCGAGCGTGAATTGCCGCGCTTGCATGAGGGGCAGAAGGCCCTCGTCAATATCGATGCATTGCCGGGCGAAACCTTTACCGCCTTCGTCGAGCGCATCAATCCCGCGGCCGATCCAGTCAGCGGCACCATCAAGGTAACCCTCGACTTCGCGGAGCAGGCCAAAGCAAAGCTGCGTGAAGCGCTCTTTGCCCGCGTCAAGCTCGTCATGGAGACATACGAAAACGCCTTGCTCGTGCCGAAAGACACGGTCATCGAAGAGAATGGACGCAAGTACGTGTTTGCGCTGCGCGAGAATAACCCCGAGGACATCGAGCTTCCTGAGAGCAGCGGCGGCGAGGAGCCCGCGGCCGCCGTGGCCGAGGCCGATTACGTCGCCGACCGCGTCGAGATCGAGGTCGGCTTGGAAGACAGCAAGCACTTCCAGGTATTGACCGGCTTGGACGACAGCGACGTAATCGTGACTGTCGGCCAAAACAATCTTCGGCCCGGCGCTCCCGTCCGCGTCACCTCATCGGACGCCGAGATCATGGCGAACCTGCATCTGACGCCGGAAGAGGCGCTTGCCCAGGCAAAGGAAAAACGGGCACGCGACGAAAAGCCGCCGACTGAGAGGATGCGTATCGAAGGACCGCCCTTCTAAGGGCCGTCAGCCAGAGGCTTCAACCGAATGCGAACCGCTGCCGTTCTGTTGACTGTGCAACGCTGAAGCCGTCCGAACCAAAACGGAAACCTATGAGCACGCCACCGCAGAATCTGCCCTCGCTGGACGCTTCTGAAAAGCCCGAGGACAAGCACTACCGCCTTGCCATCCGCCGCCCCGTCACCACGGCGATGATTTTCCTGACGCTGGTTATCTTTGGGTGGCAGTCCTACGAGCGGCTGCCCATCAACCTCATGCCGGACATCTCGTATCCAACCCTCACCGTGCGCACGGAATACGAAGGCGCCGCGCCGGAAGATGTGGAGAAGCTTGTCACGCGTCCACTCGAGGAGCAGCTGAGCCTCGTCGGGGGATTGGTCGAAATCAGCAGTGTCTCTTCTGCCGGCCGGTCGGATATCACGCTCGAGTTCACCTGGGATACGGACATGAATCTCGCGCAGCAGGAAGTGCGCGACCAACTTGATTTGTTCGAGCCGCCCCGTGAAGTGACCGAGCAGCCCATCATTCTTCGATACGATCCCACGCTCGACCCTGTCATGCGCATCGCCATCGCGGGCCCGGAGTATGACGGGATCGAAGATCCCGCGATTCGGCTCGAGCGCCAGCAGCAAGATTTGCTTGAGATTCGCGAAGCCGCGGAGCGCCAGCTCAAGAGCGACCTCGAAGGTCAGATGGGCATTGCTCAGGTCAACGTGAAGGGCGGCCGGGAGAAGGAAGTCCAAGTCTATGTCGACGGCGCCCAACTCAAGAACATTGGGCTGTCGCTCGAGACTGTTGCCTCGCAACTCGCCCAGCAAAACATCAACCTGAGCGGCGGCAGCCTGCGGGACGGCAACACCGAATTCCTCGTGCGCACGCTCAACGAATTCGAGAGCGTCGAAGAAATCCGCGACGCGCTGATCACCACGCAAGATGGCCGGCAAGTACGCCTGCGCGATGTGTCGCGCGTGCGCATGGGCGAGAAGGAGCGCGAGACCATCGTGCGCCTCAACGGGCGTGAGGCAGTCGAGCTCGAGATCTTCAAAGAAGGCGACGCCAACACCGTGGCGGTGTGTCAGAATTTGAAGGACTTGTTCGACTTCGAACGCGAATTGGGATTCGTCGAACGGGTCCAGCAGCGGCTGGCCGAGGCGCGCGCTGAAAATGCTGAAGAAGCCGTGGCCGCCGGCGGGCCAGTAACCATGCAGATGGGCCGCGGCGAGGCGTTGCGGCGGACGCTCCGCTCGCGCCTTCCCGAAGGCTCCGGCCTCACCCTCATCAGCGATCAGTCCCGCTTTATTACGGCCTCGATCGAGGAGGTGCAGCGCACGGCAATTGTTGGCGGCTTCTTGGCCCTCATCATCCTGTTCTTTTTCCTGCGCCGCATTCAGCCCACCATTATCATTGGCGTCGCCATTCCCATATCGGTCGTCGCCACTTTCATCCCAATGTTCATGTGGGACATCTCGCTCAACATCATGTCCCTCGGGGGCTTGGCCCTTGGCATCGGCATGCTTGTCGACAACTCGATCGTCGTGTTGGAAAGCATTTTCCGGTGCCAGGAAGAGGGCGACGGAACCAAAGATGCCGCCGAACGCGGCACCCGGGAAGTCGGCAGCGCCGTGACGGCCTCGACGCTCACGACCATTGCGGTGTTCCTGCCCATCGCTTTCGTTGAAGGCGTGGCCGGCCAGCTCTTTAGCGACCAAGCCCTGACGGTAACCTTCTCGCTCATTGCCTCGCTCATCGCGGCGCTGTACTTCATCCCCATGGTGTCGTCGCGGGAGAAGCTCGCCTTCGTTGCACCGGGCGATGCGGTGTGGCTCGTGCAGGCCTATCGCAACGCACGGGCCGATGGAAAGCGCGGCCGTGCCGGCGCGCTCATCGACGTGCCCGCGCAGAGCGTCCGCATGGCCTACGCCAAAATGCGCGAAACCGCCAAAGAAGTCTTTGCTATCTACTATGAATCCGCCGGAAACGGACGCGGCAATTTCGCCTACGTCGCGCTGGCTCCGCTCCTGCCAGTGCTGGCAGTCATCTTCGTTCTGTACTGCGCGGTCCAATTGACATTGGCCTTCGGCGTCACCGCCCTCTTCGCCGTCAGCATGCTCATCTTGGCCGTGGTTAGCGCCATTGGCCTCGTGCTCAAAGGCATCCTCTGGGGTCCGCTGAAAATCTTCGATGTCGCCTTTTCCGCGATTCGTTCGTCATACCGCGTGCTGTTGAGCAACGCCCTTCACATCAGCCCCGTGTTGCTCGCCATTGTGCTGGTGATTGCCGGGCATGCGTTCTATACCGCAAATGAGCTGGGGCGCGAACTCATCCCGCCATTGCGCCAGGGCGAATTCGGCATCCGCATGGAGACGCCCCCAGGGACCCGCCTGCAAGAAACGGAGCGCCGGGCCGCGCAGATTGAAGCCATTGCCGCGAGCATTCCAGAGGTTGGCGCCGTCGCGGTGGAAGTGGGTCAAGAAGACAGCAAGGCCAGTGGCGAAGGCGGCGAAAACGTGGCCACGTTTACCGTCACCCTCGAAGACCCTGATGTGAACGCGCAGCAGCAGGATGCCGTCATTGAAGAACTGCGTCAGCGCCTTGCGCGAGAAGTGTCGCTGTCCGGCATCACCTTTACGTTGCCCGCGCTCTTCAGCTTCAAGACCGCGATTGAGCTGCAGATTCGCGGCGACAATCTCGACCGCTTGCGCGAGGTTGGTCAAAACGCCCTCGCCGCCATCAGCGGCGTGCCGGGCCTTAAAGATGCCGAGCTGAGCGTCAAGGCGGGCTATCCCGAAATCCTCATCGAGCTTGACCGTGAGCTGCTGGCGTCCAAAGGCTTGACGCCGCAGCAGGTGGCCACGCGCCTGCGCACCGAATTGCAGGGCGATGTGCCCTCGCAATTCAACCAGGAGGGCAACCGCATCGACATGCGGGTCCGGGCCGACGAACAGTATCTCACGAGCGTATCCGACCTGCGGGATCTAAGCGTGGTCGATGGCTATCCGCCCGTGCCGCTGCGCACCGTCGCGGCGATCTCGGTGAAGGAGGGCCCCAGCGAAATCCGGCGCATCGACCAGCGGCAGGTTGCGCTCATCACCGGCAACGTGGAAGGGCGCGACCTTGCGGCCGTCAGCGAAGATATTTCGCGCCGCTTATCCACCGTCGACCGACCCGAAGATTATGTCTTCGTGTTGGGCGGTCAAAACCGCGAAATGGAAACCTCGCTCAACAGCCTCCGCTTCGCCCTCTTGCTCGCGGTCTTCCTCGTCTATGTCGTGATGGCCAGCCAATTCGAATCGATCTGGCATCCCGCCTTGGTCATGTTCAGCGTGCCGCTCGCCTTTATCGGCGTGGTCTACGTGCTTGACTGGCTCGACCTGAATTTGAGCATTGTCGTCTTTATCGGCGGCATCATCCTCGCGGGCATTGTCGTGAACAATGCCATCGTCTTGGTGGATTACATCAATCAGTTGCGGGCACGCGGCATGAAGAAACGCGACGCCGTCATCGAAGCGGGCTGTGTCCGCCTCCGGCCAATTCTCATGACCACGCTGACCACCGTTCTGGGCCTCATTCCCATGGCCGTGTATGCCGGTTCGGGCGCGGAAATCCGCCAGCCCATGGCCGTCACCGTTATGGCGGGGTTGATGTCCTCCACCCTGCTGACGCTCTTCATCATTCCGATGATTTACGACCTGCTGGGCGGGCGCGACCCCGAGCATCTGCGCGGCGATGACGGCGGCGCCAAACCTGAAGGCGCAAGCGCATGAAGAAGACCCTGCCCGAACTCGCGCTCGAGCGTCCCATCACGGTCACCATGCTCGTGATCAGCGTCCTCGGCTTGGGCTTCATTGCCTTTCAGCGCATCCCCATCGAGTTCTTGCCCAAGTTCGACGTGCCCTTCATCAGCGTCTTCATTCCGTATCCCGGCGCGACGCCCGAACAGGTGATGAACGAAGTCGCCATCCCAGCTGAAGGCGAGTTCCGCACGCTCTCGAACTTGGACCGCATCTCGACCAACTCCAATTCCAATGGCTGCAGCGTGCTGCTGTTGTTCGAGCCCGAGGTGGACATGGGCCTGGCAACGGCCGAAGTGCGCGACCGCGTGGAGCGGCTCAAGCTGGACCTGCCCGACACCGTCGACCGCGTGCTCATCCAGCGTTTCAACAGCGGCTCCGTGCCGATTCTCGCTTTCAGCGTCTTCCGAGAAGGCGACACCGAAGAACTCGCGCATCTCGTCCGCAAGTTTCTCGAGCCGCGCCTGACCCGCATCGACGGCGTCGCCGACGTTCAAATCTTCAGCGACCCGCCGCGGGACGTGCTCATCGAGTTCGACCAGACCAAGCTGCAACAGCACAACCTGGCCCTGTACCAGGTGGTCGAGCGCCTGCAAAACGCCAGCCTCAACACCGGCCTCGGCCGCTTGGTCGATGGGGAAACCCGCCACTTCGTCCGCGTTGAAGGGGAATTCACCCGGCCCGAGCAATACGGCGAATTGATCGTCGGCGACCCGGCCATCCGCCTGCGCGACGTGGCCAATGTCGGATACAAAGAGCGTCAAATGGAAGAGCGCTACAGCATCGACGGCAAGGGCGGTGCGCTCATCCTCGTGCGCAAAGAAAGCGAGGCCAATGCCGTCGCCCTTTCCGAAAGCGTCCTCGAAGAAATAGAGGCCATCAAGCAAGACCCCATCTTCGAAGGCATGGATGCCTTCATCTTTTTCAATCAGGGCTCGCTCATCATGGCGGCGCTCAACAACCTCTTCAAGGCAGGTCAATACGGCGCCCTGCTCGCGCTGTGCGTGCTGGGCCTGTTCCTGATGCGCTTGCGCCCGACGCTGCTCGTGGCCTTTGCCATCCCCTCCGCGATGATCACGGGCCTCGCTGTGATGTTCATGATGGGCATGACGCTCAATCTCGTTACCATGATTGCGCTCATCGTCGCCGTCGGCATGCTCGTCGACAACGCGATCGTCGTTATCGAAAACATCTACCGCTACAAGCAACTCGGGCACTCGCCAAATGAAGCGGCCATCAAGGGCGCAAATGGCGTCGGCCTCGCCATTACCGCCGCCACGACCACGACCTTGGTGGTCTTCGTGCCCATGTTCTATCTCGATTCGGGCGAAATGTCGCGCTACATGAAGCAGTTTGCCGTGCCCGTGGCCGTTAGCCTCGCCGCCAGCCTCTTGATCGCCCTCACCTTCATCCCGCTGATTGCCAGCCGCATCACCCCACGGGAAAAAACCTGGCTCTACCGGAAGATTCAAGAAAACCTCGCGCGCCGCGGCTACGGCGAACACGATCGCGAGCGCCTCGTAGGGCGTTTCAACCAGAGCTTCTTCGGCCGCATGGCCATCCCCTTCCTCATGCCGCTGCGGGCCACCATCTTCGGCTACAGCTGGCTGCTTGACCGCTCGCTCCGCTGGCGCCTGGTCACGCTGCTCGCCGTCGGGCTCGTCATTGCCTATACCGGATGGGCCGTCCTGCCCAATCTCAACATGCAGCAGATGCCGACCGTCGATACGCGCGAGGTCAATATCCAGGTGCAGTTCCAGCAAAACTTCGACCTCGCCAAAGCGACCGATGAAATGGACAAGATCACCGAGGCGCTGGATGACATGCGCGATGAACTTGGCGTGAAGAACATCTGGCGCCGGTTTACCAACCGGGGCGGAGAGATCAACGTGTATCTCTACGCGGCGAATGAGTACCCGAGCGACGACATTCCCCGCTACGACACCGAAGAAGTGCTCAACATTTTGTGGCAGCGGTTGCCCGAGCGCATCCCCGGCGGCCATCTCAAATTCAGCATTCCCGACGCGGGCGAAGGCGGGCAAAGCAGGGCCATCAGCCTCCGCATGGTGGGCGACGACATCAATGTGCTCACGCGGAATGCCCTGGCATTCGAGGCCGTGCTCGAAGAGATCGAAGGCATCAGCACGGTCAATGTCGGCATCGACCAGGATGCCGAAGAGGTGCAGCTCCGCATCGACGAACCGCTCGCCGCCAACGCCGGCGTCACGCCCGCCGTTATTGCGCAGACGGTGGACTTCGCCCTGCGCGGCACGCGCCTCCCCGAACTGAAGCGCGAAGGCCGCGAGGTCGATGTCTGGGCGCAGTTCCGGGAAGAAGACCGCAAAGACAAGAGCAACCTCGAGAACGTCAACATCTTGACCCCGAATGCCGGCCTGGTGCCTTTGAACAACCTGGTCGACATGCGCCGGGCGGATAGCCCCGATAGCATTCGCCGCATTAATGGCAAGAACTATTTGACCATCAACGCACAGACCACAGAAGAAGACCTTGGCCCGGTCATCGAGCGGGTGCGGGCCGCGGGGGCAGCCTTCGACTTGCCAGTAGGCTATGAACTCCAAGAATCCGACAGCATGCGCGAAATCGACAAGACCCTGCGCAACTTCTTCACCGCGCTCATCATGGCCGTATGCCTCATCTACATCGTCATGGCGGCCCTGTTCGAGTCGTTCTTGCTGCCGCTCTCCATCCTGGTGTCGGTATCGCTCGCCGGGGTCGGCGTGGTTTGGGCCATGTTCCTCAGCGGCACCTCGCTCGATACCATCGCCTTTATCAGCATGATCCTCCTGGTCGGCATCGTCGTGAACAACGGCATCGTCATTGTGGACCACATCAATCAGTTGCGCCGCCAGGGCCTGTCGCGGCACGACGCCATCGTGCAATCAGGGCGCGACCGTTTCCGCCCGGTCATGATGACGGCCATCACCACCATTCTTGGCGTCGTTCCCCTCGTCCTCCCGAACAACATGGAATCCGAAGTCAGCTTCGCCAGCATGGGCTGGGCCCTGATCGGGGGCCTCACCACGGGCACGGTCCTCACCTTGCTCATCGTGCCCGTTGTCTACAGCATCATCGACGACATTCAATACTTCGCCATGAATTACGCGGCTACCCTCGCACAGCTGGTTTCCGGCCAACGCGGAAAACCAAGCAACGAGCCCGAGTACGTGGGAAAATAGCGCTCCTGCCTTGCCGCCAAAAACACTTGCCAAAACGCGCCCGTTCGTAGAAAATGGGTGCAGAGGGGGGAGTGCGTGTGTAAGACCGCTTTAGGGTCTTCTGTTCTCGGCCCCGGGATCCGAATGACGGCTGCCCGGCTTGAGCGCCCCGGTCATCCGCAAATAGCCATTGGCGCTTTGGAGCGTGTGCATGGCGGACGCTCGCGCGCGCGGAATCAGTTGTCTTGCCATCGGGCTCATGTATTGCGCCCTCGCTGGGTGCGGGGGGGAACCAGAGCCTGAATTCGGCCGCATGTACATCGAGGCACGCGTCGATGGCGACAGCATCGACGGGGCAACCGTTTATCTGAACGGCGAATACAAGGGCGAGACACCGCTCAACGTCCCGCAACTCCCCACCGGCAACTATGTGGTGCGCATCGATTATGAAGGGTACCGCGCGCAGCCGGACTTCATCACCGTCGCCGAAGATGAAGAGGCCATCAGCATTATCGAGTTGCGGCCCATCCGCGCCTTCTTGAGCGTTGATTCCGAGCCGCCCCTTGCCGAGGTCATGCTCAACGAAGACACGCTGCTCGGCGAGACGCCCATCGGGCGCAAGCCCATTCCCATTGGCGAGAACACGGTCACGGTCCGTATGGACAATTTCGAGACCATTACCGAAACGATCGACGCGGAACCCGACTATCACTATACAAAGGAATACAAGCTTGTCCCCATGCAAGCGGAGTTAACCATCCGGAGCACGCCGACGCTCTCAAACATTTGGCTCAATCAGCAGACCCTCCAGGAGCGCACCCCCGCCACCTTGCCGCTCGACCCGGGCACCTATCGTGTCGCCGTGCATCAAGAGGGCTACATCATGTCCGACCAGGTCGTGCAATTGGCTCCCAACGAAAAGGCGGAAATCGAGCTGTCCCTCGAGGAGGGCTGGGCCCCCCCGGGCATGATCCTCGTTCCTGCCGGTGAATTCACCATGGGCGTGGCCAAGGGCGCACCCGATGAACGCCCCAAGCAAACCATCTTTGTGGACGACTTCTACATCGACCGCTACGAAGTAACCAATGCCCAGTTCGCGCAGGTGTTTCCAAATCACGCCTTCGAACCGGAATTCGCGAACCATCCGGTCACAGGCGTCTCGTTCGATCTGGCGCAGCAATATGCCGAAGCCATCGGCAAGCGCCTGCCCACCGAAGCCGAGTGGGAAAAGGCCGCGCGCGGGACCGGCGAACGCGAATGGCCATGGGGCAATGCCTTCGACCCCGATCTGTGCAACTCGGCTGTGCCCGTCGAGCGGGGCATGCAGCCTGTCGGACAGTACATTGCCGGCGCCTCGCCCTATGGCGTGCTCGACATGGCAGGCAATGCCATGGAATGGACTGCTACTTGGTATGGCCCTTACCCGGGCAACGAAGAGATTTCTGAAAACTACGGACAGATCTACCGTGTGATGCGCGGTGGTTCCTTCAAGTCGAGCCGCTTCGATGTGCGCGCCCCGCGGCGGCACTATGCGCGGCCTGAGACTGTCCGCGACGACGTGGGATTCCGGTGTGCGGCGGATCCACCTGAAGAGCAGCCTGCCCGTGCCCGGCGATGAGATTCGAATGCCTCGCCCCGCATCCCATGGCGCCCCCGTTGTTCACCTGCGCCCCCGGTATTTAGTTGCCAAATCTGACAATTTCGTGCCTTCGGCAACGCGAAAAATCATTTTATTCTTGACAGTTTGCGCGAAACGCTTTTACAATGCCGCTCAAGTACTTAGGCATGAGTGTGCACCGTGGGAGGCCGGGTGTGGGGCCGCCGCGCAAGAGGTGCTCGCCATGACCGGAACGCTCTTAGTCGAGGCATGCCCGGCGGGAAGACCGGCGCAGGCGTGCCCAGTGAGGGGGACGCAATAGCATGGCCAAGTTGTTCGGCGGACGCAAAGCGCGCCTCGTGCTGGACGTGGGCACGCATGCGGTGCGGCTCTGCGAGTTGACCCAGACCAAAGCCGGCTATCAGATCACTGCGTATTACCAGCGCGAGTTTGGCATCGAGCCGGACATGGAAGAAGAGAAGCAGCGCGAACTGCGCTTGAAGACCCTCCAGGAATTGTTGAAAGAGGCGAAAGGGAAGGGCCGCACGCGCAAATGCATTTTCGGCGTGCCCGGCCAAACGGTGTTCACCCGCACGCGCCAACTCCCCCCGGTGCCCGAGCACAAAGTCACCCCAATCGTACGCTACGAAATTCAGCAGCAAATCCCGTTTTCGCTTGACCAGATCGCGCTGAGCTATCAGGTGCTGAACCGCACCGACGTGGGCGGCTACGAGGTCTTGATGGCAGCCATCAAGGTCGATGTCGTCGAGAAGCAGATGGACCTGTTGGCCGCCGCCAAGCGCACGGCGTCGACGGTCGATGTGTGCCCGCTCGCGGCGTACAACTGGCTGAAACACACCGGCGAGTTTGGCGATGAGGGCGACTGCGTCGCCATGGTCGACCTTGGCGCAAGCACGACCGACATCGTCATCGAGCGCGACGGGCAGTTCCGCTTCATGCGCAGCTTGAGCATGGGCGGCAATGACATTACCCAGGCCATCGCCAGTGAATTCGGCATGACGTTCCGGGAAGCCGAGAAGTTGAAACGGGAGCGCGGCTTTGCGCCCACCGGCGACCCAAGCCGCGACGGCAAAGGGGGCGAAGTGATCGGCCGGGTGCTGGATCGGCTCTCGTCCGACATCGCCCGCTCCATTTCCTATTTTCGCTCGCAGCCCGGCGGCGGCAATGTATCGCGCGTCATCATCTGCGGCGGCGGCGCGTGCATGCGCAACATCGTCCCGTATTTGCAGCGCAAGCTCAACGTCGAAGTGCGCATCGCGCAGCCCTTGAGCGGCGTCACGGTCGCCCCGGCGGCGCAAGAGGCGCATGACCATCCCGAGCAAGCCGCTTGCGCGCTCGGCATGGCCCTTCGGGTGCAGCAGCCCGTGACTATCGAAGTCGACCTGATTCCCCCGCGCGTGCTCGAGTTGGCCCGCAGCAATGAGCAAGCCTTCTATTGGGCGCTCAGCCTGGTCACGCTGGCGCTCATCATTGCGTCCATTGTGCCCGTGCAGGCAAACCAAAATCAGGTGTATGTCGAAGCAATACGGCGCTTGGAACAAGTGGTGAAGCGCTACGACGCAAGCTTGCTGCAGCCTCCCTTGAGCGCCAGCAAGCAATCCGAGCATGAGCGCGAACTCCAGCAAGCCAAGAACCAAGTGACGGGCTTCCAAGACCAACTGGCGCAGCTTGATCAGATCCGGCAAAACCAGCGTTACTGGCTTGATGCTTTGAACGCGGTCAATGATTCGCGTCCGCTCGCCGGCATTGTGGCGTTTTCCCTGTTTGAAACCGTTCGCCTCGACCCGCCTCAGCAAGGCAATCAAGGCGGCGGCGGGCGCTTCGGAGGTCGCGGCGGCGGCAATCAGAACAACGCGGCGTTTCAGGCAACGGGCTTTCCCGGCATCGCCCCTACGCGGGGAGCAGCGGGTGGCGGGGGCCGTTTCGGCCGGCCCGGCGGCGGCGGCCAAGATGCTGGCGTGCAAGAGCCCCCCTATTTCAACGGCTTGCTGCTGCAAGGTTTCGCCGAAACCCCTGAAGCCTTGCAAGAGTTTCTCGAGCGTCTGCGTGCCGACAACCGCTTTTGCGAAGTGCATTTCAACGATGCCGAATCCGACCCAGTCTCGTGGCGGGAAATGGAGAATGCGCCAACAGGGGGCGGGGGCCGCGCTCTGGGTCCCGCTCAGGAAGGCGGCCGATCCGCTTTTGCCGGTGGCGGCGCCAGCCGTTTGCGCGGCAACGCAGGGCCGAGCGCGTCCTACCAAGGCGCTTACCAGTCGTCAACGCAGATGATGGTGACGCCCTTCCGCATCCACCTCGTATATAAGGCCGAAGGTTGCGGCGAGGAACTGCCCCCGGCGGGCGCCACGGAGGCACGCTGACATGAACTTCAAGCTCAAACGCCACCATGTCGTCCCGCTCGTCATGTTCTTGCTGGTGCTCTTGACCCTGGGCGGGTCGTATCAGTTCTTCTTCAAGCAGCAACTTGAAGAGTTTCGGGAAAACCAGCAGCGGCTGGACACCCTCCAGAAGATTCTGACGCGGCTCGAGCAAAGTTTCGAAGGGCAAAACGGCCGGGCCATCGAACCGGTGGAAGCCGTGAGCCAGTGGCGCGGCGCGGTCGTGCCATGGCGAGACGCCATGCTGCGGCGCGGCGGCTACTTCCAAATGGGCGAACTCCTTGAAATCGATCCAGTGCCCGCCGAAGAAGAGATGTTTCCGCGCTTCTACTATGTGGAAGCTTACGACAAGCTCTACCGCGATCTGCGGGAGAATGCGCGGCTGTCCAGGGTGTATTTCAATGATGCCATCAACTTTGACGTCCCGACCCCAGATGACATTCGGGGCCGGAATGTGACCCGCCAAGACGTCTGGCAATGGCTCCGGCAGTATCAATTCGGCTCGAACATCGCACAGATGTTGTTCGATGCCGGCGTCTATCAGGTCTATGCCATTGAGCTTTGGCCGCGCTACATGAAGCGGAATCTCGTCCAAGCGCAAACCATCGGCTTGAGCTTCGAGGCTACGCTAGATACTCTTGTCGAGTTGCTGGAAGAGATGCACCTGAACAACGACCGGTACATGACGGTCGAAGGCATGCGCATCACCAATGGCAACTTGCTGATGCAGCGGCCGTTGCTGCAGGTCGAGATGCTGGTGACGCTGGGCTGGTTCAACACCGAACAGGTGCAGGGGCCGGCGGCCACTGACGGCGGCGGCGGGGCGCAGGGGCAAGCAGCGGCAGGGGGCGGGTCCCCCTTGGGCGAAGACATTTTAGAACGGTTGCGCCAGCGGCGTGCCGAGCGCGAATCAGAAGAGGAAAGCTCGTGGCGCATGCCCATGTGGATGCGTTACTTCTGGCCGTTCTAATCATCCACCCTTCGGGATTGCGACGGGGCGCAATGGGGCAATACCGGCTGGCGGCCATGGAGGGCCTGCCTGACTGGGCACGGGACAAGCATGACGCAACCCGCACAGGCGGAAGCATATTCGGGTGAACAGAGTCCGCAAGATAGGCCAGTGGCTTTGGTTCAACAAAGAACGCATGGTCCTGGTAATCATGGTAGGTGTGTTGTGCTACCAGGTATGGGAAGTGGTTTCTCCGCCGGAGGGCCCGGAAGTGCCGAACTATTCGCCTCCGACAGGGGGCAATGTTCAGACGCCCATACCGCCGCCGCCGCCCGCGGGCCTGGGCGTGCCGCCGGCAACAGCCGAACTCGAGCGGCGCAACATGTTTACCTGGTTTCCGCCGCAAGAAGCGGGCGGCGAAGAAGAGCAGGAGATCGAGCTCAACATTCGGCTGGTCGGCATTCGGCCGAACCCAGTGGGGGATGGCTGTATCGCGGAAATCCGCACGGGCCGAACCAACTATGTTGAAGAAGGGGATACCTTCGAGCAGTTCCAGGTCATATCGATCGACTGCGAAGAAGAGATTGTCGTGGTATTCGCGGAAGCGCTGGGCCGGGAAATTTCGTTGGGCCCTCCTTCATAGGCACGTAACGTAGGCGACGCGACGAGCCGGGGGGCCGGCTGAGCGGGAGGACATGATGAAGACCGAGGAACGCAAGGCACGCGCGGCCGTGGCAGGGCGTTGGGGCGCCGTGCTGGGATGGACGGCGGCTGTGGCCATGATCATTGGCGGACCGCCAGCAGGGGCGCAAGAGGTCGAATCGATGACCGTCATCGAAGCAGACGCTGCCAATGAGCCCCTGGAGCCGGTCCCCGACCTGCCCGAGGCGGAGCGCTTGTTTCGCCGGGGCGTCGATCTGTTCCTGCGCGATAACTTTCTGGAAGCCTTAGGCCTCTTCAATCGCGTCCTCGCCCTCGACCCTGACAATGAGGCAGCGCAGGAATATGCCGAGCGCTGCCGGGTCAAACTCAATATCACCGCGACGGGCGAAGACCCAACAGCCGCTGAAACCTACGACGTGTTCGACGAGCAAATGCTGGAAACCTCCCAGGCAGCAGGAACGGATGTGCCCCTCACGCCTGATGAACTCAAGACGCAGCGCGTGCTCGAGTTGATCGAAAAGGGAAATCTCTATCTTGAGAATCAGCGCTACGAGCGGGCGCTCGAGTTTTTCAAGCAGGTGCTCAATATCGCCCCCGACAATAGCCGCGCCAAGGAAGGGCTCCACAAGTCGACGATGGGCTTCCGGCGTCAGCAAATCGACAACGCCGTCAAGCAGAAGCTCGAGGACAACCTGGCGATCCAAGAGAACATCGAGCGCATGAAGCAGCTCCCAGAGGGGGCGGACGCGACGGGCATCAAGCCCTACCGGTTTACGGTGCCCAATATCGAAGAAGAAATCGAGGAAGAAACACAGAAGACGCCCATCGAAGAGGCGCTGGATGCCCCGGTGGCCATCACGCTCGACAACGAGCACATCGAGCAGGTGGCCAGCTTCATTTCTGAATTTCTGGGCGTGAACATTGTCATCGATTACCGGGTGGTACTGCCGCCCCGCCCTGAACAACCGCAGCAGGGGCAAGGTCAGATTGGCCCGGGTGGGCCTGGCGCCCCTGGCGGACCGGGGCAGTTTCCCGGACCGGGTCAACAGCAGCAGTTTCAGCAGGGCCGTTTCCAGCAGCAGCAGGGCGGCCGCTTTGGGCAGAATCAGCAGGGCAATCAGAACGGGGTCCCGGATCAGCCGTTCATTGAAGGCTACGTGCCCTATATCAATCTGCGGGAAGTCACCTTGCGGCAGGCGCTCCGCGCCATTTTGCGTCCGCTCAATCTCGATTTCGCGGTGCAGCCCGGCTTCATCTGGATCAGTACGCCAGACTTGATCCGCACGGAGACCTTCGAAGAACTCGAAACGCGCTACTACGAACTGCGCAATGGCAGTGCGGAAACGCTCTTCAAGGTCGTG
>CAZLBS010000015.1:0-3200 GCA_964557505.1 uncultured Nitrospiraceae bacterium
AGGACGTCGTGTTCTTTTACGAACCCGTGGCGGCCTGCGTGGAGTATGCGGCGGGTACCGATGCGACCCAGCGCTTGATGGTGGTCGACATTGGCGGCGGCACCTGCGATGTGTGCATCATGGAATTCAGCGGGAGCGGCGGGCCGGCAGCGCGGCTGCAAAACAGCCGCATCCTGGCGGTCGACGGCGTGCCCGTGGCTGGCGACGCCGTGGATCGCGCGGTCATTCGCAAGAAGCTGTTTCCATGTTTTGGGAGCCGCGCGCGCTATGGCCCCGCGAAGCTTCGGCTGCCGCAAAACCTCCTCACCGCAATTGCCGATTGGCAAAAGGTGTACCGGCTGAACACCGAGGAAAACATCAACTGGCTCATCGCGGCGGAGCGGTCTTCGGACGATCCCAAGGCCTTGCGGCAATTGCGCTATCTGATTCAGCGCAACTATGGCTATCCCGTCACGCGCATGGTCGAGCTGGCGAAGAAGGAACTGTCCTTCACGGAGGAAGTACGCCTGCGCATGCAGGAGGGCGACATCGACATTGACGAACCTTTGGGCCGGGGCGAGTTTGAAGGCATCATCGAAGACACGCTCGACGATATGTTTCAGTCGATTCGCGATGCCGAGCAGGCAGCGGGCATCACGCCGGAGCAAGTGGACATGGTTTTGACGACAGGCGGCACGAGCCTCATCCCCCGGGTACGGGAGTATCTCGCCGAACGGTACGGCGCCGATCGGCTGCATCAGCGGGACACCTTTACCAGCGTGGCCAGCGGCCTGGCCGTTGTCGCGAAGTACGCCTGAGCATGGAGCATGGCCGGCTAGCAGCGGATGTCGAGGCGCTCATCGCCGAATCGCTCCACCTGGCCATCCGGGAACACATGGAGCCCTCCATCGATCACGTCGCGCCCATCAACACGTGCGGCGCCTTCTTGCTGCAACACGTGACGGGAGCGCTCTATCAGCCGGTGTGCGGCAGCATCGAAGTCAACGCTGGCATGAAGCGCATGCGCATGGAGGCGCATCCAGAGAACATCCAATCGGGCTTGTATTACGTCTGGATTGAGCTTGTGGAAGATAGCACGGCAGCAACGTGGGTCGATTTCGGGGCCCGTTACTGGAAGGCTTGGGCGGAAGCGAATGATATTCTGTGGCTGGCATCGCCCGCCCCACCGTATGTGTGGGACAAGCCCGAGGCGATCCCGCCTGACCTCGTATCCTATGAAGCGCACCGCGGCATTACGTCCGCGGTGATTCAAGCGCTCAACGCGGAGATCGAGGCCGAGGCGCCATCAGAATCTTTAGTCACGTGGCAGACCATTGTAAACCGCGCGGTGGACAACATGATGACCACGCAGCTTGGCTTGAGCTTTCTTGTGGAGCAGGGCGTGGCGGAACCTCAAGAGCCGTCCGCATGATGGAAGAATCCGGCGGGTTGCTAGCCGGCCGATCGGCCATCATCACCGGCGCCGGGCGCGGCATCGGGCGGGCCATCGCCGTGGCGTTTGCCTCTCAAGGCTGCAACGTCGCCCTGTGTTCACGCACCCAAAGCGAGATCGTCGAAACGGCACGCTTGTGCGAAAGCTACGGCGTCGATGTGTTGCCGATGGGCGTCGACATCACCGATTGGGACGCCGTGCAGAAGATGGAACTCGTCGTCCGTGAGCGCTTCATTCACATCGACATCCTCGTAAACAATGCCGGTTATGCGAAGTTCGACAAGTTTCTGGAGCAGAAACACGAGACGTGGATGCGCACCATCGAAGTGAACCTTACGGGCACATGGCAAGTGTGCAAAGCGATCGCGCGGCAAATGGTAAAGCAAGGCGAAGGGCGCATCATCAATATCGCCAGCGTCGCAGGGCACAAACCGATCGAGGAGCAGAGCGCGTATTGCGCGGCGAAGCACGGACTCATTGGACTGTCCAAGTGCCTGGCCCTGGAACTGCGCGAGCACAACATCGCCGTCAATGCCATTAGCCCCGGCGCCGTCGAGACGCAGATGTCGGTCAAGGCGATGGGCGGCCGGGCCGATCGCAGCGACTGGATGCAGCCCGAAGATGTGGCGCATGCCGCCTTGTATTTGGCAAGCCTGAGTCCACGCGCTGCGGTCGACGATATTGTGCTGCGGCTTTTTCAGAGCACGCCCCTCGGGGGCTAGGACGGGGGCGGCAGCATGAGCGCCGGGCAGCAGGCCGGGCAAGCTGCCTTGGTGCCGGAGGAATCCATCGAGGGCAGTGTCGAGCGCATCGTCTATGAGAACCCAGACAACGGGTACTTCGTTGCGCGCTTCCTTTTAGACCCGGCGGGCGCCCCAACGACGGTGGTGGGTCATGCCATTGCGGTGTCCCCGGGCGAAAGCGTGCGGCTTCACGGCGCATGGGTCAACGATCCAAAATGGGGCAAGCAATTCCGCATCGCCCGCTACGATATCCTGCGGCCCACCAGCGCGGAAGGCATCGAGCGGTATCTGGGCTCAGGTCTTGTGCCGGGCATCGGCCCGAAGTATGCGAAGCGGCTCGTGGAGCACTTCGGGGCCGATACCTTGCGCGTCATCGAAGAAGCGCCGAAGCGGCTGCGCGAGGTCGAAGGCATTGGCAAGAAGCGGGCGGCACAAATCAGCGCCGCCTATCAGTCGCAGCAGGCCGTCCAAAACATCATGCTGTTTTTGCAGGGGCACGGCATCGGGCTGAATCAAGCCATTCGCATTTATAAGCATTATGGCGATCGCGCCGTGTCGGTGTTGCGCGAAAACCCCTATCAACTCGCCCGGGACATCAGCGGCATTGCGTTCAAGACGGCGGACGGCATCGCGCGCAACATGGGCATCGCTGAAGATGCGCCCCAACGCGCGGAGGCGGGGCTCCTGTACGTGCTGGCGGAAGCTGCTTCCGACGGGCATTGCCTCTTGCCGAGGGATGTCATGCTGGCCCGGGCAGCCGATCTTGCGGGCATCCCGCCGGAAGCGGCCGAGGCGGCCGCTGATGCGCTGCTTGCTCGAGGCGAAATCGTGGCTGACGGCGCCGCCATCTTTTTGCAGGGCATGCACGCCAATGAATTCATGGTGGCCAAAGCATTGAAGCGCATCCGCGATTCGCCAGCTCAGCCCGTCCAGATCGACATCGAGAAGGCCCTCCTCTGGATCGAGCAGACCAAGGGCATCACGCTGGCCGATGCCCAGCGGGAGGCGGTGCGCGCGGCTGTCGC
>CAZLBS010000015.1:3210-16499 GCA_964557505.1 uncultured Nitrospiraceae bacterium
CGCAAAGGTGCTGCTCATCACCGGCGGGCCGGGCACCGGCAAGACGACGGTGCTGAACGGCATTCTCGCGATGTTCGAGAAGAAGGCCGTTCATGCGCTGTTGGCCGCGCCCACGGGCCGCGCCGCCCGGCGCATGGAAGATGCCACGGGCCGCCCCGCGCAAACCATTCACCGCTTGCTCGAGTTCAGTCCGCAGGCTGGCCGCTTCACGCGGCGCGAAGACCATCCCCTCGAGACGGACATGGTCGTGGTCGACGAGACGTCGATGGTGGATCTGGAACTCATGCAAGCCTTGCTCGCTGCCGTGCCCGACGAAGCGCGTTTGCTCCTCGTCGGCGATGTCGATCAATTGCCATCCGTTGGCGCGGGCAATGTGCTCTTCGATCTCATCGCCAGCAATGCCCTGCCCGTCGTGCGTCTCGAACAAGTGTTTCGCCAAGGGAGACGCAGCGGCATCGCCATCAACGCCCAGCGCATCAATCAGGGCGAATATCCGCAGTACAACGAAACCGATTTCTTTTTTATCGAGCGTGAAGATCCCGTGCGGGCACGCGAGACGATTGTCGAGTTGGTGACGGCGCGCATTCCCAACAAATTCGAACTCGACCCTGTGCGCGACATCCAAGTGCTTGCCCCCATGCACCGGGGTGAATGCGGCGTGGCCAAGCTCAATGAAGTGCTCCGGGAAACCCTCAATCCGCACGGGCAGGTCGTGCCCAGGTCACCTTTCCGCTTGGGCGACAAGGTCATGCAGACCCGGAACAATTATGAATTGGATGCTGCCAACGGCGACATGGGGGTGATCAGCAAGGTGGAAGAAGAGGCCGGCGAAATCGAAATTGCTTTCGACGATCGCACGCTGATTTATCCGCTGGACAGTTTGGGCGACCTAACCTTCGCGTACGCCGCCACAGTGCACAAATCGCAAGGGAGCGAATATCCCGCCGTCGTGTTGCCAGTGCTGCCGCAGTTCTACATGATGCTGCAGCGCAACCTGCTCTACACGGCCATCACCCGTGCAAGCCGGATCCTGATCATGGTGGGCCAGCATAAAGCCGCCGCCATGGCCGTCCGCAATACCGGTGCGGCGCAGCGCTACACCCGCCTGAGCGAGCGCATTCGCGAAGTGGCAGGAACTACTCGGTGAGCCGCGCGATTCACCAAGCGGGCAGGGCAACAGCAGTGGTGTGACAACAGATGCAGCGTCCGCTACGATGATTGCGAATGGCCCGTGCAGGGGAGTGGATCATGCGCCGCTATGCGCTCATCGTCTTGGCGTTGTCGTCGGGCGCCCTTATCGGCTGGTGGCTCTACAGAGCTAAACGGCAAGACCTTCCAAGCACTGACGGTACACTTCTCCTGGAAGGTCAGGCGCCCCATGCCGAACCTGTTGCCGCGGAAAACTATGCACCCCAGATATTGCAAGATGTTCTTCAGCAACTCCCTGCAGCGCCCATAGAGAACCCCAAGGCTCCCGAGCGCATGGTGACGCTGCTCGTGCGCGGGCCTAATCTGGAGCGGGTGGAAGGAGCCACTGGGACGTACGAAACACCCGCCGGGTTGCTCGACTTGAAGCCGACCAACGCGGATGGCGTAACCACCTTCGACGCCGGCGAACTTCAACGCTTCATGTTGCGCGTGAAGGCTTATCCATACGCCCAATTCATTGAGGAAGTCGCCGTCCCGCACGACCGGCAAATCATTGTCGACATGCTGCCGGGCTTGACCTTAAGCGGCTTCATCATGCAGGGGGAGCAGCCGCTTTCGAATGCCGCCGTGCACACATGGCCGGTGAATACGGGACAATTTACGGAAGAAGGACGTGAGTATCAGAGTCGCGATGATGGCAGCTATCAGTTTGATGGCTTAACTCCAGGGCTCTATGAGTTGCTCGCCACCGCGCCTTACGACCCGCAACGGCTGATCCAAGAAGCAGACGTTGAGGCGCCGGCGCGCGTTCAATGGCGAGCCATCGTGGATATCCGAACTTCCTCGCATGTCGACATTCGGTTTCCAGCGGCCCCTTCTATCTTGATGGGGACGGTCCTCTTTGGCGGAAGGCCCGTTCCGTTTGCGCGCTGCTCCCTCAAAGACATCCAGCAAGACGCGTCCAGCTACGGCCGGCTTTTGTACGTCAACGACGACGACGCACGCGCTTTTGACAGAGCGGTGACGGCGGATGCCTACGGCCGTTTCTCCATCGACGGGTACTTCCATGGTGCAGGCCATCTCACGGTAGGGCCGCCCCAGGACGTTGCGGATGAACCTGGGAGCGTCGCAGGTGCGCCGGCCCTTATCCCAAGACAAGCTTTTGTAGCGGTGTCGCAAGTAGTCAATATGCAACCGGGCGAGGCGACAGAAATCGCCGTCGAAGTGAACGAGGCCGTTCCTGTGCGAGGGCGGTTGCGGGGTCCGTACGGCTACCGGCCCTGCGTTCACGTCATGCTTCATGGGATGCGGTTCAATCCTTCCCTGCCAACGCCATTGCGGCAGCTTAGGGGGCAGGGCCTCATCCTAGCGCCCCTTGCTCCCCACCGTGCAACCGAAGAACCAGACGGCGCTTGGCAATGGTCTTTCGAACTCCCGCCGGTGATGCCGGGCGCGTACACCCTTCTTGTCGACCTTAAGCCAGACATGCAATACCTGCCAGAAGCGGACTACACTGACCGCTACTTCCACCACAAAGACATCGAGGTGACCGCTACATCGGGCGATGCCGGCTTGATAGACGCCATGCTTTAGGGGAGCCGTCACGCATGCGGCGCGCACTGTTTGTTGGAATCGCATTGCTGCTGGGCGCTGCCCTCGGCTGGTGGGTCTATGCCGCCCGCGAGGCCGCGGAACAGCCCGCGCAAGAGGCCGCGCACTCTGCGAAGCCAGCGCGTGAGACGGCTCCTGTGTCTCCCCCTCCGCCCGATTCGGCCTCCCCAACCGAGCCGCCCGCAACTGAAAAGCATTCGACGCCGCGTTCCCCTGCCGCTTTGGCAGGCGTTGTGATCGACGCGCAGGGCGAGCCCATCGAAGGGGCGCGCGTCGCCGCCTATCGCATGGAGACCGGCGCGGAACGAACGGCGACCGATGCCGAGGGCCGCTTTCGGTATGAAGATCTGCCCCGGGGCCGCTACCGCGTGAGCGCGGAGACTGACACGCATAACCCAGACGTCCGGGAAGAGGCGCCGCATGGAACCAACGGCATTACCCTGACCCTGACGCCGCGGAGCACGGTCCGGGCGCGCGCGGTAGACGCAATCACTGGGGCGCCGCTGAAGGATTTCCAGGCGGTCATGCTCGAGGCAGCCCTGACCAACCATGACGAGTGGGTTGATATGGCCTTAAACGCAAACCTCGAGTGGACCTCGATCTCCACGGCGGACGGCACGTTCGAAATCACACACGTCCTCAGCGGGAAACGGCAAACGGTCGGCGTTCTGCTGCCTGGGGCAACGCCCGCGAAGGCCATCGTGCCGGCGCTCGAGCCAGGCCAGACCTCTGACCTCATCACCATTCGCGTCGAGCAGGCGCGGCCGCTCACGGTTGCCGTGCAAGACGCATCGGGGCGGCCCGTTCGGAATGCGGAGGTCAAAGCCGAAGGCGCACAAGAAGCGGTCCATTCCGCGAAAACCGACGCGCTGGGAGAGGTGCGGCTATTGGCGCCCCAAGTGTCTCAGCTGCGGCTTCACGTTGCGCATCCAAGTTTTTCCGCCCTTTCTGAGGATGTTCAAATACCGCCATCGCGCCGGGTCACGGTCGTCATGGAGGCGGGCGCGACCATTTATGGAAGCGTGCGGATGAACGGAAAGCCGCTCGCGGACCACACCGTCTCGGCATCGTTGCTCGAAGAACTCGTAGCGGCAGCGCCGCGGCATGCGCGAACAGACGCCAATGGCGCCTACATTCTTGAGAACGTACGCGCTGGCAGCACCGTGGTATTGACGCATGTGCCGGAAGCCAATGACAAAATCGTAGAAGCGCCCCCCGGCTCCGGCACGGAGGGGCGTCATGCCGAGACGCTCGCGCGCCATACTGTCGACGTGCGGCCACGAGAAGCTTATGAAGTGAACTTTGATCTTGCACCGGCCAATTGCGGCTTGCGCGGCCAGGTCGAACTTGATGGCGAACCCGTCAGGGATGCGGGCATTGCCGTCGAAGTTGCCGCGGGAACGCAGGTGCAACAACGCTCAGCGCGAACGGGCGAGGACGGAAAGTACGAAGTCGCGCCGCTGATGCCCGGTGAATGGACCGTCCGCGCCCAAGCGCACCTCGACGTACCCAATCCGCACCGGCGCACGCGTTCGGCCAATGTCACCGCACAGCCGGGCGACACGCTCACAGTGAACTTCGACCTCTCGGCGGACGCCTTTGTGCATGGCGTCATTTCGTGGCCCGCCGGCAGGAACATGACCTTGGCCTTGTTTAAGCCCGATGCCGAACTCGACTTGACGACTCTGCAAGGCATGCTGGCGCTTGAGAATCAGGCGGTTGTTTCCCGCAGCATCGTTCCGCTTGGCGCGCAAATCGAGGGCAACGTTGCTACGGCGCCCTATGAACTCACGGGCGTACAGCCCGGCGCCTACCGCCTGATCGGCTTGTCCCTTCCGATGAACGCCCTCGACGGTGGCCCATTAGACATCGTGGCATTTCCCTACCCGGAAGAGATTGGCGTTTCCAAGGAACCCAGCCAACCCCTCGACCTCGACTTCACACAGATAAAACCCATAGAACTTCGCATTCCACGAAAATGACAAAAGGTATTGACAGGCGGCACGGCCTGGTGTAGGTTGCGTGGCAGTCCAGCGCGGGCGAGGGGTCGCCGCTCAGGACCCTAATAGGCAAGCCCCACGGGCAGGAGGCTTGACCGTATCGCATTAATTGGCGTGTGCGCAGGAGGTAGTGCCTCTTCGTGCAAACAATAGGGGGTACCGAAGGCATGAATCTGTTTCACGGGCGTTTGGGCAAGGGAGCCGCATTGGGCATTGCAGGCCTGTTGGCCGTGGGCGCTGCCGCGCAGAATCTGCCGAACAGCATCGGCGTGCTGGGCGATAGCATTTCGCGGGCGACGCTCGCCGACGATACCATTCGGGGCATTACCTTCGGCCAGCCGCAACATGTCTGGTCGACAGGCGACGACAGCCGCGATGGTTTCGAGTCGCACTACGAGCGCATCCTCGCGGACAATCCGGCCATTCAGGGCAACAACCGCAACTTCGCCGATAGCGGCGCCAAAATGGACGACATGCCTGGGCAGGCCATGGACGCGGTGAATGCGGGCGTCGAGTACATCACGCTCCAAATTGGCGGCAACGATCTGTGCCGAGACGAAGCGTCGAGCATGACATCGGTGGCCCGGTGGGAGACCGACTTTCGCACCACGGTCGACATACTGCAAGCGGGCTTGCCAGATTCGACGATTCTAGTCACCGAAACCGTGCGCCCCGTGACGCTGTTTGAAGCGGCCGAAGGCGACTTCTGGTGTGAAATCAAATGGTGGGTTTTCGGCTTCTGCGACAGCGCCTTGCGCAATGGCAGCAGCGAACGCGCCCAGGTCGACGCGCGGGGCATCGAATACAACAATGTGCTGCGCAATGTCTGCGCGGAAAAAGGCGTCCCGTTCAATGACGACGTGTACGAGACGCCGTTCCGCAAGACGGACGTGAGCAATGTGGATTGCTTCCATCCGGCCATCAGCGGTCACGCGATGCTGTCTGAAGGCACCTACGACCCCTCGATTTTCGAATAGGCGGCGCGCCCGTCCATTGCAACCGCAGCTCTTCCGCCCGCGTCCAACGCTTGGATGCGGGCGTATTCTTTGTATCCGAGGGGGCTTCTGGACAGATGATGCGATTGATTGGCGTTAGCACCACACTGCTCGTTCTGGCCGCGGGCGCGGCGGCACAGCCAAAGGCAGTGCTGGAGCGTGAGCAGGTCGACCTGGGCGTCATTGGGCAGGATGCCACGGCAAGGGCGAGCATCACGGTTCGGAATGAAGGCAACGCCCCGCTGGAAATTCTTGGCGCACAATCGTCATGCCCGTGCGTGACGATCGATGCGGACTTCGAGGAGCCGTTTCGCATCGCTCCGGGAGGTAGTGGCGAACTCCCCATCACCTACACACCGGAGGACCGGTACGGACCCGCGGGGGCCAAGGTCGCCCTGCGCACCAACGACCCTGAAATGCCGGCCCTCATTGCCAGCGTGGCCGTCGTGGTGAAGGCCTTGGTCTTGGTGAAACCTCCACGCGGCATTACGTGGAGCATGGCGCCTCGGGGAGAACCGCTCTCGAAAACCCTGACGCTGGAGAGTGGCGAGCCCAGTGAAGCGCTGTCCATCATCACGGCGGCCGTTGACAGTCCGCACATTGAGGCTATTGAAGAACGGGTGAATCCGCGCGAGGTGCGCTATCGCTTTCGGCTGAACGAGAGCCACCCGCTCGGCGAGGCCCAGGCCGTCTTTCGCGCCTCGGCGGAAGTGGGCGGCGAGCGGCAAACCATTGAAGTGCCATTGCGCGGCGGGGTCATTGGCGATGCGCTGATATACCCGCCCTCGATTGTCAGCCCTGCGACAGCGTATGCGCCGGGCGACCGCATCAGCGCGATAACGGTGCGTTCGAGCCGCGGAGGTCCCGCGCCTGAGGTGCTAGGCGCGATGGTCGAAGGGCCGCTGCGCGCGGTCGTGCGGACGGACGCCGGGCCGGGCTCGCATCAAGTGGAGGTGTATGCGGCAAAAGGCGGTGCCGCGGGCCCGGGCGGCGGTCAAGTGCACGTGATGACGAGCAGCGAAGACACCCCCATCGTCTCCGTACCTGTATTCTTCCGGCTCGAAAATGGCCTGTCCGCGGAGCCTCCACGCCTGACCTTGCAGGAAGGGGCAACGGAGCCGCAAAGGGTCGCGATTTCTGCTGCCAGCGGCGGCGCCATCAGGCTTGAAGGGCTGGGCTATGAAGACGATCTTCTCGAGATTGGGGTGGCCAACGCGGCTTCGCAAGAGCCGGAAGCAGCACTGACATTCAATGTGCGCGCGAAACAAGGCGTGCCGGATGAGCGGCGCGCTACGATGCTGGTCATCAAGGCGCAGGCAGGCGAGGTGCGCGTGCCCATCCTCATCCGGCCGTAAGGCGTTGACAATCCTGCCTGGAATCTTCGAGACTCGGTCGGGGCCCCTACTGCGCTTGAGGGTGAGATTTCTCCATGCAGCAGCCATACATCGAATATGAGACTCCTGAGAGTGTCGTGCTGCGCTACAAGGTGGCAGGTCCCGGCAGCCGCTTCCTCGCGTTCTTTATCGATTCTGTCTTAATCTTCGTCGGGCTGGTGACCCTCTTGCTGTTCGGCCTCATCTTTTTGCAGCTGTTCGGGCCAAACAGCGCCTTCGGGCAGTCCATTGCCGGTATCGATCCCGCCGCGGCCGTTGCCGTCTTCATCATCATTTCGAGTTTTGCCTACATCGGCTATTTCATTGCTTTTGAAATGGCGATGTCGGGGCAGACGCCTGGCAAACGGATGGTCAATTGCCGGGTGGTGCGGGAACGCGGCTTCTCCCTGACCCCTGCCGCCCTGCTCATTCGGGGCATCTTCCGGGTGGTCGATTCGATCCCTGTGCTTTGGATCGTGCCCATACTCTCGCCCAAGCTCCAGCGCTTCGGCGACATGGCCGCCGGCACCATAGTCATTCTGGAAGAGCCGGCACACGCAAGCCCGATGCGTGAGTTGCTTGCCGCGCGCGACCCGCAAGACGCGGTCTTCCCAGTTTCGGGGGCTGACGCGTCCCGCCTCTTGCCAGTGGACGTGCACGGGATGGAAGAGTTCTGCGAGGTGCGCGCGGCAATGCATCCGGAGCACCGCGAGCGCATTCTTCAAGCGATGGTCAATGTGCTGACGCAACGCATCGGCTACAATCAGCCTGTCGAAACCAATCTTCGCGAGCGTTTCATCGAAGAATTGCTGGCAGCCCACTACCGCCGGGAAGCGCAGGAAGCGCTTTGAGGGAGGCCTCTTCTCGACAAGCCCGCGTGTTGTTGCCTATGATGGGGCTGCTGCCGTACACAACCGCAGGAGATGCCCCCCGTGAACGCCTCATCCACGACAGCAACCCCCGCCGCGGCGCTTTCCCCAATGGACATCGGGCCGGCCGTTTCCCGTATCGTGCATGAAACGCCCGTGCTCGACATGCATACGCATCTGTATGCACCGGCGTTTGGCGAGCTGCTGCTATACGGCGTAGACGAATTGCTGACCTATCACTATTTGATTGCCGAAGTATTGCGCGCGGCCCCCATCGACGCGGCTGCCTTCTACGGCATGACCAAGCGCGAGCAAGCCAACCTCATCTGGGAGCACTTATTCGTAGCCCGCTCGCCCATTAGCGAGGCCTGCCGGGGCGTTCTCACCGCGTTGCACGCGCTTGGGTTCGAGGTGGCATCCGGCGGCCTCGATGGCTGGCGCGAAGCGCTCGCCGCCCGCCCGGTCTCGAGCCATGTCGACGACGTGTTCCGCCTTGCGAACATGACCGGGGCCTGCATGACCAATGACCCCTTCGACCCGGTAGAACGGCAGGCCTGGGACAAGGGCTATAAAGGCGACCCAAGATTCCACGCTGCTCTGCGCATCGATCCGCTGCTCAATGACTGGCCCAACACATGCGGCAAGTTGCAAGCCGAGGGATTCGATGTCGAGCCCGGATTGAGCGAACGGACCCTTCGCGAAGTGCGCCGCTTTTTGTCGCAATGGCTCGAGCGCATGGATGCCTGGTATATGGCGGTGTCGCTGCCGCCCGAATTCGCCATGCCTGAAAACTCGGCGCGGGCGCGCATCCTCGAAGAATGCATCATGCCCGCCGCGCGCGATGCCGCCGTGCCCTTTGCTCTGATGATCGGCGTTACACGCGCGGTGAATCCTTCCTATCAGCTTGCGGGCGACGGCGTGGGCAAGGCCTCGCTTGCGCCCCTGCACTATTTGTGCAGCCGCTTCCCAGAGAATAAATTCCTCGTAACGATGCTTTCGCGGGAGAATCAGCACGAGTTGTGCATTGCCGCGCGCAAATTTGGCAATTTGCATATCTTCGGATGCTGGTGGTTTTTGAATAACCCGAGCCTGATCGAAGAAATGACGCGCATGCGCACCGAATTGCTGGGGCTTACGATGACGCCCCAGCATAGCGACGCGCGCATCCTCGAGCAGGTCGTCTATAAGTGGAAGCACTCGCGCGCGATCATCGCCAAAGTGCTCGCGGAAAAGTACGGCGATCTCGCTGCCACCGGGTGGCCCGTGACCGAAGAGGCCATCCAGCGCGACGCGGCCATGCTGCTCGGGGGCAACTTCCGCAGCTTTTGCGGACGCGGCGAACCGGACCTCGCGGCGGCGGCATCCTGATGAGTGCCGCACGGTGAGTTCATCCAATACAGCCTTTATCTTTTCCGAGGCCTGCCTTGGACACGAAATGGGGCCGGGCCATCCTGAACGCCCCGGGCGCCTGCACGCGATTCTGAAGGCGGCCGGTGAATCCGGCTTGGACCTAAAACGCGTCGATCCCCCGAAAGCGGACGAAGAAGATCTGCTGCGGGTTCATCCGCAGGAGCATCTGGACAAGATCAAGCGGGTCTGCTTCGACGCTGCCCACTACCCCGACCCAGATGTTGATGCCGTGCCGGCTTCGTGGGATGCAGCCCTGACGGCTGCGGGCGCCGGCATCGCGGCCTGCAAGGGCGTTATGGATGGAACCTACCGGCGCGCCTTCTGCGCAGTACGTCCGCCCGGCCACCACTGTGAAACCGCCCGGGCCATGGGCTTTTGCCTCTTCAATAGCGGCGCCATTGCCGCCCGCTGGCTGCAAGCCGAGGCCGGCGTCCAGCGCGTCGCGATCTTCGACTTCGATGTGCATCACGGCAACGGGCATCAAGAGGTGTTCTACGATGACGACACCGTTTGCTACATCAGCATTCATCAGCATCCGCATTATCCGGGCACCGGCTTTCCGGGAGAGCGCGGCAAGAACGGCACGAATCTGAACATTCAGATGCCGCCCTTGATTGAAGCCGACGCCTGGCTCGAAGCAACACATACGCACGTGCGCAGACAACTGGATGCTTTCGACCCGCAGTTTCTCATCTTGTCGGCAGGTTTTGACGCGCACCGCGACGACATGCTCGGCAATCAATTGCTCGAAGCCCGCCACTTCGAAGCGATCACGCGTGATGTGCTCGATGTGGCCGGCGGACGCATCGTGTCGATGCTCGAGGGCGGCTACCACCTGGGCGGCCTTAGCTCCTCCGTGGCAGCGCACCTCTCCGCGCTCGCGGAGACGGCCGCGTGAATCAGCTGGCGGCGCGGCTGGACCGCGTCTTCGCCATACACGCCGCCGGCTCGACCCTTTCCCGCGAAATTACGGGCGGCCTGACCACCTTCGCGACGATGAGCTACATCATCTTCGTGCAGCCCACCGTCCTTAGCGCGGCAGGCATGGACTTCGGGGGCGTGCTGCTCGCCACCTGTCTCGCCTCCGCCTTCGCTTCCATTCTCATGGGCCTGTATGCCAAATACCCCTACGCCCTCGCCCCCGGCATGGGACAGAATTTTCTCTTCGCCTTCACGATCTGCTCTGCCTTCGAAGGGGGCATGGGATTCTCTTGGCAGGCAGGCCTGGCCATTGTCTTCCTTTCGGGCCTCATCTTTTTGGCCTTGTCGCTTTTCCGGGTCCGCGAGCATGTGCTCACTGTGCTGCCCGATTGCCTCAAGCATGCCATCGGCCCGGCCATTGGGCTCTTCATTGCCTTCGTCGGCCTGCAATGGTCGGGGATCATCCGGCCGCATCCCGCGACCATTGTCCAACTCGGCGACCTGACCCAGCCCGCCACGCTCGTGAGCCTCGCTGGTTTGGGCTTCGTCGTGTTATGTCTGGCGCGCGGCATTCGCGGCGGCATTCTCTTGGGCATCCTGTTCACAGTCGTATGCGGCTTGCTCAGTGGCGTCCTGCAATACCCTGAAGAGACCGCTGCGCCAAATGCATCGACGGTGCTGCAGTTCAACTTCGGCGCGCTTCTCTCAAGGTGGGATGCCGCCTTAATCGCCATTTTATTGGTCTTTTTCCTGGACCTGTTCGACACGGTCGGCACATTCGTCGGGGTCAGCCAGCAAGCAGGTTTTGTCGACGAGCATGGCACGCCCCCGCGGGCAGGCCGCGTTTTCGCGTCCGACGCGGCGTCGAGTTGTGCGGGCGCTTGCCTGGGCGTCTCGACGGTGACCACCTACATCGAAAGTGCCGCGGGCGTGGCGGCGGGGGCGCGCACCGGTCTGGCGGCCGTCGTCACCGGCCTTTGCTTTGTTGCGGCCATTCCATTCGCGCCGCTCGTGCAAATCGCCGGACAAGACGTTGGTCCGCAAGTGTATGGGGTTTCGCCAACGGCGCCGCACGTGGCGATGTATCCAGCCGTTGCGCCTGCCCTCATTGCCGTCGGCCTGATGATGATGAAGCCGCTGACCCGCATCGATTGGGACGACTACACCGAGGCGCTGCCCGCCTTCTTGACGGTGCTCATCATGCCCTTGGCATTCGGCATCGCGGAGGGCATCGCCGCTGGATGTGCAAGCTATGCCGCCGTCAAGCTGCTCGCCGGGCGGTATCGTGACGTGCATCCGATCATGCTGGCCATCGGCTTTGCAGTTGTCTTGCGCTATGTCTTTTTGCTCTAGCCCGATGAATCGATAAAGTGGGCGTGCAGCCGCGGCATGCGTGGGCGGAGGCCGGGAAGGCCTTCGTCTTCTTCCCACCTCATGCCGGCGGGCTCCCCGGCCGAAACACCCGGACCGTTCAGCTGGCTCTCCGGCGCCTTCGCTTCATAGACGACGGCCGGCACGTATAGCAGGCCCTCATAATTCCACTCGAAATCCGGGTGCTTGTGGTGAAAGTCCAACAGCGAATCAGGATTGGCCAACGCCGCCTCGAAAATGTTTTGTCCTTGGGCAATCAAGGTGGCGCGGAAATCCATGAAGCCATCATCACTGCATCCGCCGAGCAACAGATACGCCGCGCCCCATAGATCCCAGGTGAATGCCCGGATCATGTGGCTACGAAAGATGCCGTCAAAATCCGCGATGCGCTCCGCATCCATCTCACGCAGGGCCTGCTCGAGGCGAGCCTCTTGTATGGCCGGATCCCGGGCGCCGTCTGCGCTCAGCGTGTCGACAACTTCCCAGAACTCCTGCTTGGTCATGGCGTCACCCTATTCATCTGGCAATGGGGATTCGGCGCCGCGTTGGGATGCCTGCCCGCTGCCGGTCAAGCGCGCCCGCAGCGTTCCCGCAGCCGGCTCATAAAGCCATTCACGGCCATCCAGCGGATGTTCCGGAATGCGCGACAACTGTCCGGAATCTACCAGTGCATCTAGAGTCGGCGGGTAGGCGCCTTCCGCCTCTTGGTAGCGCCGGATGGCCGACTCGATGCGATTGCGCACCCGGCGTTCGCGTTCCGCGAGCAACGTCGTGCTTTCGACTAGGTTTCCGTCCGTCACGATGTAGCGCCCGCCGAGGGCGTCGCGCGTGGTTTCCATGCCCTGCACGAGGCCGCTCTCCATCAACGCCTCCACGCTTGCAGGCGGTTGCCCCATGCGTTCGGCATATGCCTGCGCTGCCTTCGTAAGGGTGCGGCAGTTCAGCCGTATCTCCAACTCCAACAATTTGCGCCGTGCGACGTCCTGTTCCAAGGCATCGGCTTGCGGCGATTCCAGCACCTCGAGCCACATGGCCCGTTCGATATCGTCCAGGTCGTGTTTCATCTGCAAGCCGGCGGCCGTCTCGGCGACTTTAGGGGGAGCTTTCCCCGTGGCGACGGCCATGGCCAAATAACGCGCGGCCAACTCTTCACTGCCTGGTTCGCCGCGGCGGTTCAGCAGGTGCACCATGGCCACTTCCCAGGGCAGCTGCCAGGCGAAGGGTCTATGTTCCATGCCGCTGCGGAGCACATTGACGCTCGCGTCGTCGTCGGCCTTGAGCGCCGCCAAGAACGTCCCGCCGTCGACGTACACGTCCAGGTAATATGGGTCGAGTCCCGTGATCGCGCCGACCATCTGCTCGAGCCAGCGAAACTTCCCGTCCCCCTTAAACTCCGCGGCGGTGTACTGAATCATCTGCAGCCAGAGGAGGTCGGCAACGGCGCCATTGAGTCCGCCAGTGAAGTGCAAGAGCAATTGCTTGCTGGGCAGAAAGAGCAACTCTTCGTGCCCGGCGGCGGGCCGGGTGTCGTCCAATGTCGACTGCACCCCGTACAGCGTGGCGAAAGAAGCGGCCGCGAGCAAGGGCGCC
>CAZLBS010000016.1:0-1583 GCA_964557505.1 uncultured Nitrospiraceae bacterium
ATACGGTTCATCTGACTACCGCCACGCCGATGGCGGCACTCTTGGTCATCAACAGTTTATGGGTGCTGGTCAAGCAGATCAGGCGGCGCCATGAAGCGCGGCCCCGGCTCATGCATGCGGCGCGTGCGGCGGGTGTATGCGCGCTCTGCTTGCTGTTGTTCGGCTTGCCGCTCGCAGCGGCACGCGCGTGGCAGCGGGCGCATCTGGAAGATCTCGTTGTTGACTACCAGCAGGCCGAGGTTGTTTCGGCGCCAACGAGGCCGGCGGTCTACGAAGATGCCGTGCTATTCCGCATCACGGAGAAGTGCCGCCCATGCAGTTGGTCAGACTTATGCACGGAGTATTTCGCAGCGACGTTCGAGGCGCCCATCGAGAGGTTCGCCGTCTGCTATGACGGCCATCAGGCCGACGCGGATGTGGTGTCTTTCGATGTTACGCCCACGCATCGTGAAGTTGAACCGGGCGCCCCGCTCACGGTGTTCTTCCCGGTATACACACTGCGCGCCACGCCCTCACGGGAAACATGGCTTCGGTTTGCCGGCATAGGCGTGCCGCCTGGCGACGCGCAGAAGTTCAAGGGCTTGCACCGCGTGACGGATGCAAGCGCCTTCCGTCTCTTGCTTACATTCACGCTGCCTGAAGATCCGGCCGACTGCATCTTGACGCAAGGCATCCGCATGCAGCGGCAACCATGGGAACTCCAAGGCGATCCCATATCGTCTTCGGTCGTGCGGCAGGCAAACAGGCCCCTTGCGGAACTCGAAGCAGGGCGAACCGATGCAGCGGCATTGGCCGCGAGAGACCTCCTCCGTAACGATCCCTACAGCCTCAATGCCACGATGCTTCTCGGCAGGGCGTTCGAAGATATGGGACAAGCGGACAGTGCGCAGAAGATGTGGCGCCGCGCGTTGCGCTTATGCCCCGGCTTTCGCGCGGCAGAATTGAAGCTCGAACAAGTTTCACTGAAGCAGGTGGAATCGCCGCCGGGAAAGCCCTAGTGAAGGCGGCGCGGCGCTAGACGTGGCGACGCTCTGGAGCGGCGTTTAGACGGATGCTGCCATAGCCTGGGGGTCAGCAGTGCTGGACCGGCGGAAATGCACGCCGCTTCACAACGTCTTGGGGGCTGAGCTAAGCTGTCGCATTCCCCATGAAGATCGTGCACTTTTCGATAACCCCTTTAGCGGGGGCGCCGATGCGCTTGGTCCACGTATTGCTGCAGCACACGCAGCACCAAGTGCGCCTGGTGGATCTCGAGCCCAACCCGGGTTTCGGCGATGACGTGGTGTTTTCGCGCGAGCAAGAGGAGGCCATCGAACTTGCTGAAGCCGCGGACATTCTTCACCTCCACAACTACCTGCATAGTCAATCCGCGCAATTTTCCCCAATCGACTTCGGCGCGTTGCAGCGGCGGGGGGCGCGTGTGGTGCGGCAGTATCACAGCGCACCCGAAACCGTTATGCATCATGGGCGCTTAAGCGAATCTGAAGTGTTCGACGGGCTTCCGTCGCTCGTGTGCGCGCAATTTCAAGAGCGGTACTATCCGAATGCGCGCGTTATGCCGCAGCCGGTGCTGGATATGGGCC
>CAZLBS010000016.1:1593-16241 GCA_964557505.1 uncultured Nitrospiraceae bacterium
CTGCCGGCGCCATGGGCCAGGGCATCTTCTTCGGGCCGACGACAGGGCGGGATATGTTTGAAAGCCGGTGGGACACGAAGGGCGCGCCGGAAACGCGGTTCCTGCTTGAGGCCATGTGCCGCGAGGGGGGGATGCCATTTCATTTCGTCGCGGGGCGTACTCTGCAGGAATCGCTCGAGGCCAAACGAAAGTCCGCGATTGTGGTAGATGACTTGGTCACCGGGAGCTATCACCTCACAGCGCTCGAGGGATTGAGCGCCGGAAAAGCGGTCGTTTGCTGGCTCGATGAGCGGACGCAACGCGTGCTTGCTGAGGCCGCTGGCACGAATGAGATTCCCTTTATCAATGTCCACTTGAGCGGCGCGGCGCCGGTGCTTCGCCGGCTGCTTGCGCAGGGCGGCGAGGCGCATGCGGTGGGCGCCGAGGCGCGCCGGTGGTTCGAATCAAACTGGAGCGAGGCGTGCATTGCAGCGCACTATGACCGGATGTATCACGAACTCATGGAGTCGCCATCGAACATCGGACGCCAGCCAGCGCTGCGCCTCGACACAGATGCAGCCAGGTATTTTGCGGTCACCCTGCCTGATGCCAAGCATGCATGGGCGCGCCGTCAATGGTGGCGGACAGCACCTGTAAGCGTCCGGCTGCTCATCGCGCGGCGGGCCGCCGTGCGGCGCTTGAGCAGATGGAGCAAACGCTGGCCTGTGCTTCGAAGCGTACTTTCGCTCGTTCGCCGAATGCTCAAGGCTGCGTGAAGATGCCCCTTACGCCATTGCTTCCGGATGCGCCACGGGTGGTCATGCATATGCGCGGCGTCATTTCTGAGGCGATGGCGGGTTTCTGCAGCCGGGTGCGTTTGGCGCTGCGGGCCGCGGGCGCGGAGTTGTTGCTCATTGCCGATGAGCCGCCGGCCGTTATGCCAGATGTTCCACTGTTGCGGCTGAGCATGGACGCCGGCGGCCGCACGCCGCCGTTGGGGGAGCACTCTTGGCGCGCTTCTTTGCTGACAACTTCGGCCAGAGATTTCGAACCCTATCTCCAGCGGCATAGCGATTGGCATGGCATCGCGCCCGATGAGCTGGACCGGCAGCAGGGCATGGCATCCTTGCAGGTGCTCGACCACTTTTACCGCGCGGCCTTGCTTGCGGCGCAACCGGCGCTGCTGCTCGTTTGGAATGGCTGCATGGCGCGCGAACTATTGCTGGTGGATATGGCCCGGCAAGCAGGCTGTCCGGTGCGCTTTCTCGAGCGCGGGCCTTTTCCAGGTACGTTGCAGCTTGATGCAGATGGCGTCTTGGGGGCGAGCCGAATCGCCCAGCAGCACGATTGGCAATGGCCGGAGCCCGCCCGGCAAGCCCAAGCGCATGCCCGCTGGCGAGCGTTCAAGGCGCGCCTCTCTGATACGAACGACACGTGGTGGGAGCAGCCCAAGAGCACAGGACCAGAAGCCCTCCGCCGGCGCCTGCGAATTCCAGAAGGAAAGACCGTGGTCCTTTTTGCGGGTCAAGTCGACCATGATGCGCAGAACGTCCTTTTCTCCCCGCACTTCAAAAATAATCTCGAGGCTTTTCGGTGGTTTGTAGAACAACTTGCGCCGCGTGACGAGGTCTTCATTTTGGGCAAGCACCATCCCCGTTCAAGGATGCCTTTAGACGGCTTTGCCAGCGCCGTCGAAGGGCGCGGCGTTTGGCTGAACACCATCTCGCTCGCCGACGGATTGGCCTTGGCAGACCGCGTTGCCGCTGTGAATTCGAATGTGCTTCTCGAAGGGGCAATGGCGGGAAAGCCCTGCTTATCACTGGGACAGGGCATCTTTTCGAACAAGCATTTTCTTTATGAAGTCACGGACACGGAGCGTGCGCCCGGCGTGATGAAGGCTTGGCTCGAGGGGAGGGGATTCGCGGCGAAGCGGCAACGCTGGGAAGACTTCGCGGCATACCTGCTCGCGCACGAGCTATACGCCGTCACGACTGAAACCGAAGCGCTTGGTCTGCGCGGGGCAGGCGGCATGGCGGTGGCGCTGCGTGATGCGATGAGCGAGCCGCCATCGTTTGACGCGGCAGCGCTGGGGAGGCCCTGGCCATTTTTGGATGAAGTGGCGCTCTGGCACGAGGAGCGCGAGGTCCGGCATCAAGGCTTCAAAGAAGTCTTGCGCGGCTGCCGCATCATCGCCGAGGCCACGCTCGGCCGTCACGCGCCCGGCGCCTATGCGCGGCTTGTGAAATGGGGCTCCCCTATTTGGGCTCGAGTCAACCGCTAGAAAGGCCAAGCCGCCGCGTCAAAGCCATGTGCCGATCGCAATCCCAAAGAAGGTGCCCACGGCATAACCCAGCAGGCCTATGAGCACGCCTGGCACGACGAGGCTGTGCCAGTCCTTCCCCGCCGCCATGGCCGCGGCTGTAGGGGGGCCAAGCGCGACGGCGTTCGAGGTGATGAGCGCGACGGCAAAATCGATGCGGAACACCTTCGCGCCGATGACGATGATCGCCAAGTGCGTGGCCGCCATGATGCTGGTGAAGGCGAGGACTGGCAATGCCGATTGCGTAATGGCGCTCACATCCGAAGCCGCGCCCATCGAGGCGAAGAAGAAGTACATCAAAAAGGTGCCGGTCTCGAATGCGCCGGGGCGTCCCCCGATGCGCGTTGGGAAGGCGGTTGCGAGCGCAATGCTGAGCAGGCTCACGAACACGATGCTGAGCGAGGCGAAGGAAAACGATGCGCCCCCTCCGAAGATGCCTGCGAAGAGCCAGTCCGCCAGGTCAGCCAACAGATACGATGCGAAGACGATCAGTCCGCTGATGGCAAGCGCGGCCGCCACATGCTGAATGGTGAAATGCGGTTTGGGCGAGGTGATGGAGGCTTCTGCTTCGGAGGCTTCGAGTGCTTCACCTTCCATGATGCGAGAAGGGATTGCCAAGCGCAGCGCCGCAATACTGGGAAGCGCGACATGCGCCATCTGCATGGCCGTGCCGACGAGATTGTCGACAGCGCTGGCGGTGGCAAGCATGGAGCCGTCGGTGAATTCGAGTGCGCGCGAGGTCGCTACGAAATTGAGGCTGCCGCCAATCCAACTTGCGGAAATGATGCCCGCGATGCGCGCGTCGATGGAGTCCGTGCCGATGAACGCGCGGAGAAGAAGGATCGCGAGGGCCGCGCCAGCCACGGTGCCAAAGGTGGCAATGGCAAAGCCCGCCAGCAAGACCCGCGCCTGCGAGAAAATGCGCCGGAGATCCGCCTCGAAAAGCAAGAGGGGGATTGCGAGCGGGATGCCATAGGACCAAACCGCCGAGAAGACCGGACTTTCCTTCGGCATGACGCCGGTATTCGATAGGATGAGCCCGGCCAGGATCGCCGCAAGCACGCCGGGGAGATGCGAGCGCAGGCGGCTCGTGTCCACCCACAGCGCGAAGGCCACGATGGCCAGCATGACGGCCAGCACGCCGATGACATTGTCCGAGGCAATGAGGGGCAAAGGAGACTCCTCAAGCAATGGGTTCGAAGCGCGACTGGAAGAAGCGCAACTGCTCCGGCTCATAGGTGAACCGCAGCCCGCCAATCGCATCACGTTTATCCCAAAGATCGATCACAGCTTCGGCGGCGACATCCATATGCGCCTGCGTATAGACGCGCCGCGGAATGGTCAAGCGGATAAGTTCGAGTTGGCTGCCGTAGTGTTCGCCGGTCTCATGGTTCCGGCCCGAGGAGACGATGCCGCGCTCCATGGCCCGTACCCCCGACTCGACATAGAGCTGCGCGGCAAGAGACTGCGCTGGGAATTGCTCTTGCGGGACATGGGGCAGAAACCCGCGCGCATCTACGAAAACGGCATGCCCGCCTACAGGCTCCACAATGGGAATGCCTGCTTCGCGCAAGAGGCTGCCCAAATACTCGACTTGTCCAATGCGCGCCCGGAGATGCTCGAGTTCAACGCTCTCGGCGATGCCGCGCGCCATGGCTTCCATGTCGCGTCCCGCGAGGCCGCCATAGGTGTGAAGCCCTTCGTACACCACCGCGAGGTTGCGGGCCTTCTCGAACAGCGCGCCGTCATTCATGGCTAGCCAGCCGCCGATGTTGACGAGGCTGTCTTTCTTGGCGCTCATCGTGGCGCCGTCCGAATACGAGCATATTTCGCGCAGGATTTCGGCGATGAAGGCGTCGTTGTACGCTGGGTCGCGCACCTTGATGAAGTACGCGTTTTCGCATAGGCGGGTCGCATCGAGCATCACCTTGATGCCGTGCTGCTGACAGCATTCATACACCTTGCGAAAATTCTGCATGCTCACCGGTTGGCCGCCGGCCATGTTGACGTTGCCTTCGAACGAAACATAGGGAATGCGCCCGGCTCCGTGCTCCGCAATGACGGCCTCCAGTTTGGCCAGATCGATGTTGCCCTTAAAGGGGCTTGGGTCGAGCGGGTCGTGGGCTTCATCCACGATGACATCCACGAAGCGTCCGCCCGCCAATTCCTGATGCAGCTTGGTCGTCGTGAAATACATGTTGCCCGGCACGACATCGCCGGGATTGATGAGCGCCTGACTGAGCAGATGCTCGGCCCCGCGGCCTTGGTGCGCCGGCACGATGTGCCGGTAGCCATAGTACTCGCGGATGGCGGCCTCGAGGCGCTCGAAACTTGCCGAGCCCGCGTAGGCTTCATCGCCAAGCATCATGCCCGCCCATTGATTGTCCGACATGGCGCTCGTGCCGGAGTCGGTCAGCAAATCAATGTAGACGTCTTGGCTGCGCAGCAAGAACGTGTTGTAGCCCGCCGCTTCAATGCAGGCCTGCCGGTGTTCCCGCGTCGTCATCGCGAGGGGCTCAACCATCTTGATCCGAAACGGTTCGGCCCAACTGCGCTTGCGTGGGCGGGGCGATTCCGAAGATGTCATAGGGGCGCACTCCATTGCCGGGCTTCGTTCGCACGGCCGAAGCTTACACTGTAAGCCTGGCCCGTGCAAGTGACCGGCATCTCTCGGGGTGGGGGAGGGAGCGTTTACCGTGCCGCCGCTTTCGACGCTTCGAGTGCTTGCTCGGCAGATGCCAGGAAAAGGGCGAGGTCGTACTCGAATTCTTCCGCAGGCTCCCAGGTGCCGATTTGCTCGACCGCCTGCTTAAGGAAGGGCGATTCAGACATGTGGGCCAGGTCGGCGCGTGTGGGGATGCCTGGGATGGAAGGGGAACCTTCATCGAGCGTTTCGAGCGCGAGGGCGCCATATAGAAAGCGCAAAAAGCCACGGTGCACGTGCATGGCCGTGCGCGGGTCGAAGCCTGCTTGCTCCAGTGCGGAGAACAATTGTTCCAATGGCCGGCGTATGGCGGCAAACTCGAGGCCCGGCGTAAGGATAAGCCGAAAGACGTCGGGGTGGGCGAGGGCAATGCCGCGAAAGCTATGCGCCCATTGACGCAGGACTTCCAGCCAATCATCCTCGGGCTCGAGGGTAATGTTGATGTCCGCCAGCACGAGTTCAACGACGCCCTCGATGATGCCTGACTTGCCGGGCACGTGCTTATAGAGGGACATCGCTTCGACGCCCAGCGCATCGCCAAGCTTGCGCATGGAGAGCCCGTCGATGCCCTCGCCGTCGATTAGGACCAGAGCCGCTTCCAGTATCCGTTCCCGGCTCAGCGGCTTGCGTCCGTTTTTCGCCTTTTGTGTGCGTGTGGTCATTGGCATAAGGCTCCCCTGCTATATAGTCTTTTATGTCCCATAAGGAGTTCTGAGTATACCTCATCGTCCGGGACGGCTCCTGCCAGGCGCCGCGCTTTCATGGCCCGTCAAGCGCAGCGCCGCCAAAATCAAATTCACGCTATGGACTGTAGAAGAGGGGGGCATCTGGCCCAAGCGGCAGCCCGAGCGTATACCACGCCATCAACACGACGCTCCAGACAACTCCAAATGCGATGGTGTAGGGCAGCATGGCCGCGATCAGCGTGCCCAAGCCCATGCCGGGAACATAGCGCTGGCAAAACCCGATGATGATGGCGAAATAGGGATTGAGCGGCGTGATGACGTTGGTGGTGGAGTCGCCTATCCGGTAGGCCGCCTGCGCCAACTCAGGGCTGTAGCCGAGGGCCATGAGCATCGGGACGAAGACCGGCGCCATCACCGCCCACTTGCCGGATGCCGAGCCCATCAGCAGGTTGATGCATGCCGTCAAGATGATGAGGCCAAGCAGCATCGGGATGCCTTGCAAGCCTATGTTCTCCAAAAGACTCGCGCCGCTGAGCGCCGTCAGTAGGCCAAGGTTCGACCAATTGAAATAGGCGATGAATTGCGCGGCGGCGAATGCCATCACGATGTACGGCCCAAGCGCCGCGAGCGTTTCGCCCATCATGTCCGCGACATCGCGGTCGTCCGTAATGGCGCCCACATAGATGCCGTACACGAGGCCGGGCACGAAGAAAGCAATTGCCATGAGAAATGACATGGACGCGAAGAACGGCCCAAGTCCGCCATCTTCGCCGCGCAAGATGCCATTCGAGGGCGCGGCCATGACGGCGAAAAGCGCCGACACCACAGCGATTGACAGGCCCGCCGCGATGAGTCCCCGGCGTTCCAGCGCGGAGGGCGGCTCATGCGCGGTCACGTCGTCTTCCCCGCTGTCTTCAGATGGGTGATAAGGCCCCAGGCGCGGCTCGACAATCCACTCCGTGATCACCCAGCCTGCCCCGGTCAACACCGGCACCGACGCCGCCATCAAGTAGTAGTTCGCCGTTGGCGCGACAAAATACTCCGCGTCGTACAGTTGGGCGGCTGACGAGGTAAAGCCCGACAAGAGCGGGTCGGCAACGCTTAGGAGAAAGTTTGCCGAGAATCCTCCGCTGACGCCCGCAAAAGCAGCACACAACCCGGCAATCGGGTGCCGCCCGATGCCGGCAAAGATGACCGCCGCCAGCGGCAGGAGCACGACATACCCGGCGTCGCCCGCGATGGAACTGAGAATGCCCGAGAACACCACCGCTCCCGTAATTAAACTGGGCGGCATGCTCAAGACGATCAGCCGGAGCAACGCATCCACCATGCCGCTGCGCTCGGCCACGCCAATCCCGAGCATCACGACGAGCACGATGCCCAATGGCGGGAAGGCCACGAAATTGCCCACCGCCTCCGTCAGCATGCGTGCAAGGTTTTCACCCGTGATGAGATTGATCGGCGCGATGAGTTCTCCCGTTACGGGATGCGTCATCTCCCAACCCGCGCGTGCCGCGGCCCAGCTTATGGGCGGCACCAGAGCGGCCAGCACGAAAAAAAGCGTGACAGGATTCGGCAGGCGGTTGCCTACCTGCTCGACGAGGTCGAGTGCTCGGCTGAGATACGATTCAGAAGCGTTTGTCGCGGCCGGTTCGCCCATCAGTCTCTCCGCAGGATAGTCGACGCATGCGCGTTTCCGGCCTGCCGCATGGAGTTGCGGCGTCCCGAAAACGTCTCGTGGATGCGCATCGAACGCGCGGCTGGCCCGGCCGTTCACCCGCGCGCGGCATCCTTCGTTGCGGCAAGCTTACAGCGTACGCTAACGTCATGCAAACCAAGGCCCACACGATTCGGAGTTCCCGCCATGCTAGCATCTCAGGCTTCGCCGGAGGCCCAGAGCCTCATCGCCCGCGCCCACGCATGGGACAACCACACATGCTTGCCCATTGTGCCGAATGCCGAAAGCTATGGCGACCTTGGGCGCATGCGCTCGATCGGCTACACGCAGGTCTCGGTGAACGCGGGCTTCGACCTGTACCCCAACGCGGCCAGCCTTGATTTCTTTGCATCGTTACGGCGCTGGCTGCTCGCGCATCCCGAAGAATACCAACTTGTTCAAACGGCCCTTGATGTCAGAGCGGCGAAGGCGGCGGGCAGACTGGGCGTCCATTTCGATATTGAGGGCATCTCCCTGCTCGAGGGCAATCCCGACCGGGTCTTTTTGATGCATGCGCTTGGCGTGCGGTGGATGTTGCTAGTCTACAACCGGGCGAATGCCGCCGGCAGCGGCTGCCATGACGAGACGGACGAAGGACTCACGAGTTTTGGCCGCGATGTGGTCCGCGCGATGAATGCGTGCAGCATGGCCGTATGTTGTTCGCATACTGGGGAACGCACGGCGTTGGACATCATTGAGACGAGCGAGCGCCCGGTGATTTTGTCGCACTCGAATCCGAAGGCCCTTGTTGATCACCCCCGCAATGTGAGCGATACGCTGATGCGGGCCGTTGCTGATTCAGGCGGCGTCATTGGAATCAACGGTATGTCCGCGTTCATTGGCGAGACCGAGCCGACCGCGGCGCGCACCGCCGAGCACATCGACTACGCCGTCAATCTCGTTGGGCCGCGGCACGTGGGCATTGCCCTCGATGCGTGTATTGGAGCTTTCGACCTTGGCGGCATGCTCGATCTCGACCGCCACATCTATCCCGAGGGATATGGATACGACGAGACATTGTGCACGCTCATGCCAGAGTCGCTGCCGGCCATTGTAGATGCCCTTATCGATAGAGGGTATGACGGCGAAACGCTGTGCGGCATTCTGGGCGACAATTGGCTGCGGGCGGCTGAGGAAGGCTGGACGCCTATGGCGTAGCCGCCAGCCGCGAAAGCGCGAAACGGGCTTCAGGCGGCGCGCCGTCGAGAATCAGCGATGCCACGTGCTCGCCCATGACCGGGCCATGCTTGAAGCCCCGGCCATTGCCACAGCCCGCCAGCCAAACATTCTGCCATTGCGGATGCCTATCAACGATAAAGTCATCGTCTGGCGTACGCGTGTATTGGCAAACACGGGCCTCAGACACGGGCGCCGCAGCCATCCCCGGGAAACGCCGTGCGAGTTCGTTGCGCACTTTGTGCAGGCCGGATGGCCGCGGGATGCGCTCGCCCGTGCCGGGATGAAACGGATCGCCCGGCTGATCGTCCGCAATCTTGAAACCGCGGTGGTCGTTGCCCGGTACGCCATAGAAGATTTCGTCCGCAATGACGGTCCATGCCGGCAGGGCCTTTTCCGAGTACAAATTCTCGCCGCCCGGTTCCTTGAAGTAGTAGGCCTCTTGGCGCGTCACCGTCAACACATCTCCCAACAACTCAGGGAAGAGATCGGGAAACCACGGGCCGCACGCGAAGACATAGGCATCTGCTTCAATGGTTTCGCCGCGCGTGCCGGCTAGGCTCGCGAGGGCCTGACCGCCGCCGGCAGGAGGCGTGACCTCCGCGCGCACATGCCTGCCGCCCAGCGCTTCAAACGCGGCACATGCCCGTTGACAAGCGAAGCGTGCGCGCACATAGCCTGCGGCGGGTTCCAGGACGGCCCACGCGATGTCGTGGGATTCGATTTGCGGATAACGCTTCGAAAGCGCATCGGGCGTTAGAAGCTCCGCTACTTGGCCGTGGTCTTCGAGCAGCGCCGCTGAGTCGTATCCACCCGGCGTGCCTTCGTGTTGCAACCAGAGGAAGCCAACCCGCCGGACCAACTCGATGTCCCAATCCCGCTCACGCTTTGCCCAAGCGTCGAGCGCCCGCAAGCCCCACCCTGCATAGAACGTGTCGCCGCCGTGAAAGCCGCGCACGACGCGCGTGTCGCCCCCCGAACTCGAGGCGCTGTTTCCAGGCCCGTAAGCCTCGAGGAGGGTCACTTCGCATCCACGCTCGCGCAGCGCCAGAGCCGGCCAAACGCCGAACGCTCCCGCTCCGGCAACGGCCACATGCATGGTCATTCGGGGGCGTCCTCCAGCAAGGCGCTCAGCCCATCAATAAGGCTCGTGCGCCATAGCCTGTAGTCGTGTCCGCCGGCGTTTTCGATGTATCCCACGATGGTGTGCCCCCGCAGTTTCGCGATGTCTCGGAAGTGCCGGTTGGCGATCACAGAGCGGGTATAGCCCCCGTCATACAACCCCACCTCGATGAAGAAGCGTAATGGGGGGACGTCACGCTGCATGAGATACTGCGCGAGAAACTCGCCCTCGGCCTCATGCTTGGCGGCAGCCCATTCTAGACCTGGCCCCCACCAATAGGAGCCCGCCTGCGTATAGACGTTGCGAAAGATTTCCGGATGGCGCATAGCGATGTATGCCGAGGCCAATCCCCCAAAACTCGACCCGCTGATGATGGCGTCTTCCGGTGGCGCTGAAATGTTGTAGGCGTCCCTCAGCCAGGGCACGAGTTCGTGCGCGACGAAATCGGCGAAGTCGGCGTTGGCGCCGAGTTCTTCCAGGCGTTTGCCGTCCGCGTTCCCGGTGAACACAGCGACAACGGGCGGGATACGCCCCGCGTCAATCCCATTGTCCAGAATCACGGGCACGTTCATCTCGCGGAGGCAGGCCATGCGATCGAAGAAAAGAATCCACGGATAGGGCTCGGAAGATCCTTCGTAGCCGGGCGGGGTGTACACCGATATGTCGCGTTCATTGCCGAGGCGGGAACTCTTGAATCCGTGATGGTCATGCACGGCGCCCTTGGCGGTGTCATTACGCTCGATGTGCCATGTATCTGGCGGCGCCTCTGGCAATTCAAGCAGGTTGCCGCTGCCCGCGCGTTGCGCATTATGGGGGTCGCGCTTTGGGCGTGGGCGCGGCCTGCTGCCGCCGGGAGTCACGCTCATCAGCGGTTCGTCGTAAACATTGAACAGATAGGTGACGCGCGCGTCTGACCGAATCCGATACGATGCGAACCAAATGTCGCTATCGCCTAAGCGGTATAGGGCGTCGTAGTCGAGGAGAAATTCGGATATTGAACCCGCCAGCAATACCGCCTCGGTATCGTCATCGCCCCGAAACACAAAGGTGACCCGGTAGTGGCGGCCGCCGGGCTCGAGCGGCTCGGTGAGCGGCGTGCCTTCTTGCCCGATCTCCTGCCAGAATGCATCCGTGCTGGCGGCGGCATCCTCCGCCAATGCCTGCGCAATGTTCGCCAGTTCCGCTGGGATGCCCTCCAAGCGCTGCGCGTGGGCCGCTGCCACGAACCAGGCGACACCCATTGCCAGAACCACTGTCCGCATGACGCACTCCTCCGCGGGCGGCATCGCTGCGCCGCCCAGGCTTACAGTGTATACTTGCGCCGCCCCTGTCCATGCAACCACAAGGATCGCTGCTCATGCGCTTCGCTCAAGTCAACACGCACATCATGGCCTTCGTCCTGTTTTTCATGCCAGTGGCCCTGGCAGAGGCGCCGCCGCCCGAGGTGCAGGCCGCACTCGAACCGTATGCCGGCGCCGGCAGGCCTGGCGTCGCCGTGGGCGTAATTCATGAGGGCGAGCTGACCTATGCTGTCGGATTCGGCATGGCCGACCTCGACCACGGCGTGCCGCTGACGGAGGATTCCATCTTTTATATGGCCTCGGTTTCGAAGCCGGTAACCGCCGCCTGCATTGCATTGCTGGCGGTCGACGGCGCCCTCGACTTGGATGCCTCGGTGCGCGCGTATGTCCCCGAATTGCCGGCCTATGCGGAAGCCATCACGGTGCGGCATTTGGTGCAACACACGAGCGGCATGCGCGACTGGCTCATTTTGCACTACCTGCGCGGGGGCGTCTTGAGCTATCCAATCACGCCCGAATATGCCCTTGACTTGATCATCCGGCAAGAGGAGCCCACCTTCGAGCCGGGGGCCCGGTTCATGTACTGCAACTCCGGCTATACCTTGATGGCCGAAATCGCAGGACGGGTCAGCGGCATGGGCATTGCGGCGTTTGCAGCCGAGCGGCTCTTCGAACCGTTGGGCATGGATGCGACGCATTATGGCAACGACCTCGGGCGCATCGTGCCGGGGCGTGCGACGGGATACAGCCCCGCTCCGGGAGATGGCTGGACCCGCCACGTCAAGAACATCACGGCCATGGGCAGCGGCAATGTCATGAGCAGCGTCAGCGACATGGCCAAGTTTGCCGCCAACCTGCGCACGGGTGAAGTAGGCGGCCAGGCCTTCATCGATCTCATGATGTCGCCCGGCAAGCTCGATGATGGCACGCCGATTCCATACGGCTTCGGCTTGTTTCACGGCGAACACCGGGGCCAGCCCACGCTCTATCACGGCGGGATCTACGAGGGCTTCCGAACGGAGATGCTGTTCTTTCGCGATGTGCCATGGACCATGCTCGTGTTCAGCAACATCGGGACAACCGATGTCTCCACGCTCGCGAAATCGATGGCGGATGCCTATATGGCCGGCGTGCTGGCCGGGCCTCAATCCGCGCAAGCGGAGCAACGGCCACCCCGCCCGGAACGCCCCGAGGCATTGCCCGAAGGCGTCGCGGAGGCGAAAGCGGGCACATACATCGGCGAGGCCAGCGGCAGCTTGGTGCGGGTCCAAGAGCATCGCGGCGGGCTGCGCATCGACGGCCAGCCTTTCGGCCCTCAGCCGCAAGCGTTGAGCGCGGGAGACGGCGCCACATTCCGCGTGGCAGGGGAAACCAAGGCCACCCTCGCCTTCGATGCGCCGGGCAAGACCCGCGCAACGGCCCTAACCCTTGAGATGCCGGGCGAGCCGCCTGAAATCTTCAAGCGGGCAGATGCGCCGCCCATCACGCCCGAATATCTGACGGCCTTCGAAGGCCGCTACTACAGCCACGAGTTGAACGCCATCTACATCCTCGAGGAAAAGGATGGCGTCCTGTCCAGCCGCGTCCCGCTCGGCGACGACTTCGCCCTCCGGCCCGAAGCCCACGATCGCTTCGGCAACCAACTCGCCTTCAACGCCCAATTTCTCTTCGAACGCGGCCCCTTTGGCGGCGTCTCCGGCTTCGAGCTTCGAGCCGCCAACGTCAAGGGGCTCGATTTCGAGCGCATGGAAGATGAGTAATGGATAGCGCGGCGGGCCGTCGAATCAACCCTCCAATCCGGCAGCGTCTTCATCCCGCCGCGGAAGCGGGCGATGTGGCCTGACGCCTTGCGCCGGTCCAACTCGCGCCGCGCGCGAAGGGCTCTTCATTGCAAGCCCTACAAGTGCATGTGCGTCCGCCGCGTTCAGCCGCAGCCCGTGAATCTTCGTGCGCTTGACTTTGTTGGACAAAGCAAACGGCATGCTATGCTTTAGGGCGTTAGCAACGAAAGGTTTGGCTCAATGACGGTAGTGCGGAAGCGGCACGAGACGGTTGGGGTGGATGTTGGCGGGGTGTTGGTTGGCGGCGGCGCGCCGGTTCGGGTGCAGTCGATGACCAACACCGACACGGCGGACCCGGCATCGACCGCGCAGCAGATCATCGAACTGGCGGATGCGGGCTCGGAATTGGTGCGCATTACCGTAAACACGCGCGAGGCGGCGGCAGCCGTGCCGGAGATTCATCGCCGCGTGCGCGATGCCGGGGCGACCGCTCCCATCATTGGCGACTTCCACTTCAACGGTCACAAGCTGCTGACCGAATTCACGGCGTGCGCACAACTGCTCGACAAATACCGCATCAACCCTGGCAACGTCGGGCGGGGCAGCAAGCGCGATATGCAGTTCTCGCAAATCTGCGAAGTGGCCGCCGCGAACAACAAGCCGGTCCGCATCGGCGTCAACATGGGTTCGCTAAACCAAGAACTCGTGCTGATGAAGATGCAGGAAAACACCGATAAGGAACTCGGCAAGACCGCGGAGCAGATCTACAACGAGTGCATGATCATCAGCGCGCTGCAGAGCACCGAGTTGGCGCTCGAGTGCGGCCTGCGCGAAGACCAGATCATCATCTCCTGCAAGACGAGCGTGCCGCTATATCTGATCGAGCTGTACCGCGAGTTGGCCCAGAAGACGCGCCAGCCCTTGCACCTCGGCCTGACCGAAGCGGGCATGGGCATGAAGGGGCAGGTCTGGAGCACGGCCGCCATGGCGCCCCTGCTGCTCGAGGGCATTGGCGACACCATTCGCGTCAGCCTCACGCCCGAGCCCAATGGCGATCGCCGCACGGAGGTGTATGCCGCCTGCGAAATGCTGCAATCGCTCGGGCTGCGCGCGTTCACGCCTAGCATTACCGCCTGTCCCGGCTGCGGCCGCACCACCAGCACCACCTTCCAGGAACTCGCCGAGCAGGTGCAAGAGTACATCCGCATGCAGATGCCCGTGTGGAAGCGGCAATACCCGGGCGTCGAGGAACTCAAGCTCGCCGTCATGGGATGCATCGTCAACGGCCCTGGCGAGTCCAAGGCGGCCAACATCGGCATCAGCCTGCCCGGCACCGGCGAAGCCCCGAGCTGCCCGGTCTACATCGACGGCGAAAAATACAAGACCCTCACCGGGACCCCAGAGGAACTCGCCATCGAGTTCCGGAAAATCGTAGACGAATACGTCGAAACGCGCTATGGCGGCGTTGAAGACGGACAGCCTGCGGGCGTGTAGCATGGAGCCGCAAACGATGCCGGACGTGCGCACCTACACGAGCGAAGAAGTCAGCGCGATCATCAAGCGGGCGTTGCTGAGCACGGGGGGTGCGGATACGGTGACGCATGAAGATTTGCACGGCATCGCGCGCGAGCAAGGCATCGACCCGGCGCGGCTGGAAGCGGCAATCCGGGCTGAGGAAGAGGAAGGCCGCCGCGAAAAGGCTATTGAGAAGCAGCTGCGAAAAAACGGTTCTTCCTCGGAGCAGCCCTTCCAGCCTGAGTCAATGTAAGCCCTGATTGCGTCCTGCCGGGGCGCATTTGCTTCCGGTTCCCAGCTTCACACGGTTGCATTGAAATCCTTGCATTCGCCATGCTTCCGAGGG
>CAZLBS010000017.1:0-16175 GCA_964557505.1 uncultured Nitrospiraceae bacterium
CGGCTGGGAAGTGTATCGCGGCGAGGGGGCGTGGGATGCGTCGATGGACCCGGCAACCTGGCAGCCTGTGTTGCATGCGTCGGACCGTTGGTACGAGGCGTGGCATGTCGGCGATCCCTCAGTTGTGAGGCATGAGAGCAAATACTACATGGCGTATAGCGCTACGTCGCGGCACTTCGAGGAGCGCGCGGGCTATCCCGCTACGATGGTGCAATGCATCATGGGCGCTGTCTCGGAGGATGGCATTAATTGGGAGAAATCCTCCGAGCCCTTGCTAATCCGCAGAGAGGACACGGCGGATCCTGAGCCTGCTCCTGGACGAATCGGCGATTTCCACCGGCCCTCGTTGATGCGCGGAGACGGGGTATGGCGCTTGTGGTTTGATTACTGGCTGCCGGGAAAAGGCGTGTGCATGGGCTATGCCGAAAGCCAGGGGGATTTCCTCGACGCGGATGGGTATACGATTCAGCATGACCTGGAAGATCCGCTGCTCGCCAATTGGCCGAATCCCGCTGTCGTCAAGGTGGGGGAGCGCTATCACAACTTTGCCGACCCATCGGGCTATCCCATCGAACCTGGCGAATCGGGTTGGAAGAGCCGGCAGTTGCGCGAGGCGGTGTCACCGGATGGGATCACGTGGGAGAAACTGGACTTCATCGCCCCTGATGTGGATGCGGACGCCTGCCATGTGCCCCAGCCATTCGTGACCACGATAGACGGGCAGCGATGGCTGTACCTCTTGTATGCGACGCAAATCGGGTACAGCAAACACGACGGCCAATACCATTATCAGTACAATCGCATCCGCGCGATGCGGAGACCGATTGGGCCGCTTAGCCGCTAGTTGCTTGATTCGGTTGGGGCGGCTGGCCATGCACCAGTCCCTCATGCAGGTGCACGATGCGGTCGGCACGGTTGGCGACGCTCATGTCATGGGTGACCATGACCATGGTGAGTCGCTCGCCGCCCTCGAGCGACCAGAGCAGGTCGGTGATGCCGGCGCCGGTGCGTTCGTCAAGGTTGCCGGTGGGCTCGTCGCCAAGCAGCAGCGCGGGCCGGTTGAAGAGCGCCCGGGCAATGGCAACGCGCTGTTGTTCGCCGCCGGAAAGCTCGCCCGGCTTGTGGGTGCGCCGGTCGCTTAAGCCCACGCGTTCGAGCAATTCGTGCGCGCGCGGCTCGCATTCCTTTGCGCGCAGCCCCTGGCTCAGCGCGGGCATCATGACGTTTTCTTCCGCGGTAAACTCAGGCAATAAGTGATAGAACTGAAACACGAATCCGATGTCTTTATTGCGAATGCGATCGACATCGCGTGCGCTCATCTTGGTGACGAGCTTATTGCGAAAGTAGAGGCCGCCCGCGGTCGGCCGGTCGAGCGTGCCCATGATTTGGAGCAGCGTGCTCTTGCCCGCGCCGGAAGGCCCGACGATGGCGACCCGCTCGCCTTCCGCGATCGCGAGGTCGATGCCGCGCAACACCTTCAACTCGCGGTTGCCGTCGTGGTAGGACTTGGTCAGTCCGCGGCATTCGAGCATCGTGTCAGTCATAGCGCAAGGCATCCACCGGGTGCAGGCGCGAGGCGCTCCAGGCCGGATACAGCGTCGAGATGAAGGTCAGAATTACCGAGGCGATGGTGATGGTGATCACATCGCTCCACAACACGGCGACGGGGATGCTGTCGAAGTAGTAGATGGTGCTGTTGTAAAGGTCGACCTCGAGCCACCAGGCAATCACCTCGGCAAGGGGATTGAGATTGTGCGCGAGGAAGTAGCCGAGGATAACGCCGAGAAAGGTGCCGCTCAGGCCGATGTAGAGCCCCTCGAGCATGAAGAGCAACAAGACGGAGCGGGCGCTCACGCCGATGGTGCGCAGGATGCCGATGTCCCGCTTCTTTTCCATGACGACCATGATGAGCGTGCTGGTGATGTTGAAGGCCGCGACGAGCACGATGAAGATGAGGATGATGAACATGACCACCTTCTCCTGCTGGAGCGCCTCGAAGAAGGCCTGCTGGCTCTGATACCACGTGATGGTGGTGTAGCCGAGGTCGTCCTCGATCTGCTGGCCGAGGCGGGCGGCGAGGTTGTGGTTGGTCAGTTTGCAATGGATGCCGTCGACGCCTTCCTGTCCCTTCAGCATTTCGGCCGTGCGCAGATTGACCCAGCCGTAAAACTGATCGAACTCCGACATTTGCGCCTGCGAAACGCCGCTGACTGTCAAGTAGACCGGGCTGAAGCGGGCGCCGCCCGGCCCCATCTTCGTGCGCGGGGTGAACGCGCTGATGTCGTCGCCGATTGCGGCGCGCAGGTTGTTGGCCAAGAGGTAGCCCAGCACAATCTCTTTGTCTTCGGGCAGTTCGCCCCGGCCATACCGGCGGCCTTTGGCCTCTGTGAGATTCTCCGCAAGTTGAGTTACTTCCGCTTCACGCGCCGGCTCGACGCCCAGGATGAACGCCCCTTCGTAGCGGTAGCCGCCCCGGGGCGAGCGCTTCTGCAGCAGGCCCTTCACTTCGATCACCGGTCCGGCAGCGACAATCTCCGGGTAGCGCTCCTTGAGCTGAGCGATGAGCGCTTCGTAGTCCTGAATGGGCGCGCCGGTGATGTCGCGGATGAAGAGGTGGGAGCGATTGCCGATGATGGTCGCCTCGAGTTCCTGGTCGAACCCGGTCATCACGCCCATGACGACGATGAGCGCCATGACGCCAACGCAGACGCCCGCCACGCTGATCACGGTGATCAGGCTGATGAAGCGCGATTTGCGTTTGCCCCGCAAGTAGCGCGCTGCGACGAAGGCTTCGAATCGCATTGGTCGTATCGGTCCTGACTAGCGCAACTGCGGAAAGAGGATGACTTCGCGAATGTTCGCATTGCCGGTGAGGAGCATGGTCAGCCGGTCGATGCCGATGCCGAGTCCAGCCGTGGGCGGCATGCCCACCTCGAGCGCGAAGATGTAGTCCTCGTCGAGATATTGCGCCTCATCGTCGCCGGCCTCGCGCTGGCGCAGTTGGTCCATGAAGCGCTCGCGTTGATCGATCGGGTCGTTCAATTCGCTGAAGGCATTGCCCACCTCGAGCCGTCCGATGAATGGCTGGAAGCGCTCGGTGATGTTCGGATTGTTCCGGTGTTTCTTGGCCAATGGGGAGATTTCAAGCGGATAGTCATACAGGAAGGTGGGATGCAGCAGATTGGGCTGCACGCGCTCGGACATGACCTCGTCGACGATCTTGCCGTAGCCCATTTCGGGGCTGATATGGCAGCCAACAGATTCGGCAAGTTCCGCCGCCTTCGCGCGGTCGTCCTTATGCGGCTCGAGATCGATGCCGGCATATTCGCGGATGGCGTCGAACAGCGTGATGCGTTTCCAGGGGCGCGAGGCATCGATGGTCTCGCCCTGGTATTCGAAGACCGTGCCGCCGTTCACCGCCTCGATAATGGCCACCAGCATTTCCTCGGTTGCGTCCATTAAGCCGAGATAATCCTGATAGGCCCAGTACAGTTCCATGGTCGTGAATTCAGGATTGTGCCTGGTGTCGACGCCCTCATTGCGGAAGCAGCGGTTGATCTCATACACCCGCTCGAAGCCGCCCACCACGAGCCGCTTGAGGTGGAGTTCCGGGGCCACGCGGAGGTAGAAGTCGCGGTCGAAGGTGTTGTGATGCGTGACGAAAGGCCGCGCCGTCGCCCCCCCTGGAATGTGATGGAGCATGGGAGTTTCGACTTCGAGGAAGCCCAGGTTATTCAACCATTGCCGCATCGTATCGATGATTCGGGTGCGCTTGCGAAAGGTCTCCATGACCTCCGGATTCGCGACGAGGTCGAGGTAGCGCTGGCGGAACCGCGTCTCGACATCGGTCAGGCCATGGTATTTTTCGGGCAACGGCCGCAGCGACTTGGTCAGCAATTCATAGTGGGTTACCGAAACCGAGATTTCGCCGCGGCGCGTGCGGAACATGGCGCCTGCCGCGCCGGCGATGTCGCCGAGGTCGAGATCCTTTAGCTGCTCGTAGGCCTCATCGCCCAGATCGTTCTTGCGCAGAAAGAGTTGAATCTTGCCGGTTTCGTCGCGCAGATCGGCAAAGGCGACTTTGCCTTGGTCGCGAAACGCCATCATACGGCCTGCGATGGTCACCTGCAGATGGATGGTGGAAGGATCCTCGGTTTCGGCTTCGGCTTTTTCGAACAGCGCGCGCGCGTTCGCAATGCTGGTGCTGCGCTCGAAGGTGTACTTGAAGGGATTGCCGCCCCGGGCGCGCACGCGCTCCATCTTCGCGATCCGGTTCTGGATGAGTTCGGCTTCGGTGCTTTGGGGCTGGGTTTCGTCGGTCATGGCTCCGCTCATGAAGGTTGCCTTGGATAGCCGCGCGCTGGAAGGGGCGCCGCTGCGCCAGGCTTAGTTGTTCTTCTGCACCAGCTTCCATTTGAGGTAGGCCTCGATGAATCCGTCAATCTCTCCGTCAAGCACGCGATCCACATTGGACGTCTCGTAATTGGTGCGGTGGTCTTTGATCATCTGATAAGGCGCGAGCACGTAGCTGCGAATTTGGCTGCCCCAGGCGACTTCCTGCTGGCCTTCGCGCTGGGCGGCGAGTTCCGCCTCCTGCTTCTTCACCTCGATATCGTACAGCTTGGCCTTGATCATGTTGAGCGCCGTGTCGCGGTTGCGGTGTTGGCTGCGTTCAATCTGACACGACACGACAATGCCCGTCGGCACATGCGTGAGGCGCACGGCTGAACTGGTTTTGTTGACCTTTTGCCCGCCTGAGCCGCTCGAGCGGAAGACGTCCATCTTGAGGTCTTCTTCACGCACATCGATGTTGATGTCTTCGTCCAACTCGCTCAGCACTTCGACAGCGGTGAAGGAAGTGTGCCGCCGCTTGGCCGCGTCGAAAGGCGAGATGCGTACGAGGCGGTGCACGCCCGACTCGCTCCTCAAGTGGCCGTACGCAAAGGGGCCCTCGATGCGCAGCGTCGCGCTCTTGATGCCGGCCTCGTCGCCGGGCTGATACTCAAGCACGTCGATCTTGTATTCGTTGCGTTCGGCCCAGCGGGTGATCATGCGGTAGAGCATGTCCGCCCAATCGCAGGATTCCGTGCCGCCCGCGCCTGGATGGATGCTCACGATAGCCGGCTTCTCATCGCGGTGATCGGTGAACAGGCTGTTCAATTCAAGTTTGCGGAAGCGTGTGCTGAGCTGGGCGACCATGCGCTCGATGTCGCCCTGCATCGATTCGTCTTCTTCCAGCTGCGCCAACTCGATGAGTTCCTGCGCGTCGGCCAATTCCGCCTGCAATTCATCCGGCGCAGTCACGATAGACTTCAAGTGCTTTAATCGCGCGACTACCTTTTGCGCGTTCTCCGGGTCGTCCCAAAACGATTGCTGGGCCATCTCATTTTCAAGAGACGCGATTTCATCTTTGACGCGCTCGATGTTGAGTGCGGAGCGCAAGGCGTCGAGGCGTTCGCTGTGCTCATTGATGGTGGCAGCGGCTTCTTCGAACATAGTGCGTTGGATCGTTTCCTGCGTGTAAGGCCTGGTCCGGGGGAGAGGGTTTCCGGCGGCGTGCCCGCGGCCCGGTCAGGCCACAAGGGCCATATAGTACAGCACGGGCCCCGCGAAGAGAAAGCCGTCGCAGCGATCGAGCACCCCGCCATGGCCGGGGAAGATCCAGCCCGAATCCTTCACGCCGGCGTCGCGCTTAAGGTACGACTCGGCAAGATCCCCCAAGATTCCCGCGATGGCAAGGGCAGCGCCGGCCAGGGCATACCCCCAGCGGGGCCAGTCCGGCATGCCGGTGAATCCGTCGAGCGGGCGCAGGTCGCCGAGGATGGCCGCGGAGACCATGGCGGCTAGGATGCCCGTCAGCGCGCCTTCGATGGTCTTGCCAGGACTGATCTGCGGCGCCAGTTTGTGCCGCCCCAAGGCGCGGCCCCCGAAGTAGGCGGCTACGTCATTCGCTGCAACGACGAGCACGACCAGCAAGACCAGCGCAACGCCGCCCTCGGGCACCGCCCGCAGCAAGTTGAAATGCATGGCGCACCATGCGACGTACAGCAGTCCGAACACGGGCTGCACCATGTCCTGCGCGAAATCTTTGCCGTAGGCAACGGCGGCATAGCTCCCCGCGATAACGCCCAAAAAAAAGCATAGATTGCTGATGGGCAAGCTGTTGAAGTGCCCGCTGAAGACGATGATGAAGCAGGCGATCAGGGCGCCGATCTTCCGCTTGCCAATGGACTTTGACCCGACCATATAAAAGTATTCGGCCAGTCCGATGCTGGCGAGCAGGGCGATGATGATGCTGAACCCGAGGTGCAGCGGCTCGTACCACACGAGCAGGAAGAAGCCACCCAGCAGCGGGACGCCCGTCAAAACGCGAATGATAGTATTCTTCATGGGAGCCGCGTCACCGCGCTGGTGCTACCGGCCGCCGAAACGGCGGTTGCGCCGCTGATACTCGGCGATGCAGTCGTAGAGGTGGGGCTTGCGGAAGTCGGGCCACAGCGTCGGGGTCGACACGATTTCGGCATACGATGCTTGCCACAGCATAAAGTTGCTAATGCGCATCTCCCCGCTGGTGCGCACGAGCAGATCAACGTCGCGGCACTTTGGGTGATACAGATGCGCCGCAAAGGTTTCTTCGTCGATGGCCGCTGGGTCGAGGGCGCCGGTCTTCGCGGCTTCGGCCATGCGGCGCGCTGCATCCACCAACTCCGCCCGGCCGCCGTAATTCACGGCGACGAACAGGTCCATGCCGGTGTTGCCGCGCGTCCGCTCTTCGCAATGGTCGAGGTCCTTTAGTGTGCGCGGCCCAAGGCCTTCACGCCGGCCAATGATATGAACGCGGATGTTCTCGCGGTGGATGTTCTCCAACTCGAGCCGGACATACTTGCTCAGCAGAGAGAAAAGTGCGCCCACTTCATCTTCGGAGCGCCGCCAGTTTTCGGTGCTGAACGCATAGAGCGCGAGCGATTCGACGTCTTGAAGTTCCCGGCAGGCTTCGACGACGGCCCGCACGGACTTAGCGCCCGCTTCATGCCCCGCGGCCCGGGGCACATGATGCTGCTCCGCCCACCGCCCGTTGCCATCCATGATGATGGCGATGGAGCGGGGGAGGGGTTCCTGCCGCAGCGCTTCGCGTTGCGCATCGATGTTTTGGCTGGTAACCGTCATGGAGGGCATTGTAAACAATGCGGCCGCGGCGATGCGCTCAATCATCTGGCCGCGGCCCAATAAACCGTATTTAGGAGAAGCAGGCGGGATGGCCTATACCTCCATGATTTCCTCTTCCTTCGCTTTAATCATGTCGTCGATCTTCTTGGTGTATTCGTCCGTCAAATCTTGAATTTCTTTCGTGATGTGATGGGCATCATCTTCAGGAATGCTGCCATCTTTCTGCTCTTTTTTGATTTCATCGACGCCGTGCCGCCGGGAATTGCGAATCGAGACGCGCGCTTCTTCGGCATCTTTGTGCGTCAGTTTCACGAGTTCCTTGCGGCGCTCCTCGGTCAACGGCGGAATGGGGATGCGGATGACGTTGCCGTCATTGCTCGGATTGAGTTCGAGGGGCGACGCCTTGATCGCCTTTTCGACGGTGTTGATTTGCGACTTGTCCCAGGGCGTGACCGTGAGGAGGCGCGCTTCCGGCGCCGACACAGTGCCCACTTGATTGATCTTCATCTTGCTGCCGTAGATCTCCACATCGATGGTGTCCAGCAAACCCGTGCTTGCGCGGCCCGTGCGGATGTTTGCAAGCTCGCGGCCGAGCGCATCGACGGTCTTTTCCATGCGGTCGCGGAGATCGTCCAAGATGGGGTGGGTGGCCATGGCGTTACTTTCCTCCTACCAGCGTTCCGATGCGCTCGCCGCGCAGGGCCCGCAAGATGCTGCCTTGCTCTGTGATGTTGAAGACCACGATGGGCAGGCTGTTCTCCCGGCACAATGACAACGCGGTGGCGTCCATGACCTTGAGGTTATCGGCCAGCGCGCGCGTAAATTCGAGTTCATCATACTTCACGGCGTCGGCGTGCTTCATGGGATCTTTGTCGTACACGCCGTCCACCTTGGTTGCCTTAAAGAGCACTTCCGCGCCGATCTCGTTGGCACGGAGCGCGGCGGCAGTGTCCGTGGTGAAATAGGGATTGCCCGTGCCCGCGCCAAAGATGACGGCGCGGCCCTTTTCCAAGTGGCGCATGGCCCGGCGCCGGATGTACGGCTCAGCAATAGGATTCATGGCGATGGCCGTCAACACGCGCGTTGCGACGCCCCGGGCCTCGAGGGTCGCTTGGAGGGCCAATGCGTTGATCATGGTGGCGAGCATGCCCATGTAATCGCCAGTCGCGCGGTCGATGTGCGACTGCTCGCTCGCGCCGCGGAAGATGTTGCCGCCGCCCACGACGACGCCAAGCTGCACGCCCATGCGGCAGGCCTCGGCGATTTCATCGCAGAAGCGCTCGACCACGTCGAAGTCGATGCCGCGCCCGCCATCCGTCAGGGCTTCCCCGCTGAGCTTCAGCAGAATGCGCGAGTACGCTGGACCGGAGTCGTCCATGTGGCGGCTACTTGTTGTCCGCCTTGGCCAACTCGGCGGCGACTTCCTCGGCGAAGTTCGATTCCTGCTTCTCGATGCCCTCGCCCAGTTCGAAGCGCACGAAGCGCCGTACGTCGACTTTCTCGCCGATGGTCCCGCTGAGTTCCTTCATGAGTTCCTCGATGGTGGCATCGGGATTCTTCACGAACTTCTGCTCGAGCAGGCACACCTCCGCGTACCACTTGTCGAGTTTGCCCGTGGCGATCTTTTCTTGCACCTGCTCCGGCTTGCCGGACTCGGCAGCCTGCTTCTTGTAGATGCTCTTCTCGGCCTCGATGTCCGCTGCCGGCACCTCTTCCCGGCGCACGTACTTCGGATTGGCCGAGCAAATCTGCAGGCAGATGTCCTTGCAGAACTGTTGGAATGGCTCGCCGCGCGCGACGAAATCCGTCTCGCAGTTCACTTCAACGAGCACGCCGATTTTGCCGCCCATGTGGATGTAGCTCGTGATGGCCCCCTCGCTGGCGACGCGGCCCGCGCGCTTCGCGGCGGAAGCGATGCCCTTTTCACGCAGCCAGGTCGCTGCCTTTTCCATATCGCCGCCGTTTTCTTGCAGCGCCTTCTTGCAATCCATCATGCCCGCGCCAGTAGATTCGCGCAGGGCCTTTACGTCTGCCGCTGATATGGCCATGACTCGAAGTGTCTCCCATGCTTCTTCGGGTTGCATGCCGCGTGCGGGCATGGTGCTCGTCTTCTGCTTGTAAACCTGATGCGGCGCGTGCGCAGCCTCCGACGCAAGCTACGCCGCGGGGCCGCCTTCCGTAGCCCCTTGGGGCGGCGCGTCTGGCGTAGCAGGGGCGGCCGCGGCCGCGGCTTCTGCCTCGGGCTCGCCAGGGGCGGGCGCACCAGGTTTTGCTTCTTCGCCTGCTGCCTGAAGCATCGCTTCCTCGAGCGGTTGCCCGCCGGCGGCATCTTGCGCCTTCTTGTGCTCGGCCTTCGAGGCAAGCCCCTGCCCCTCGATGGCCGCGTCGGCGATCACGCGGCAAAAGAGATTGACCGCGCGAATTGCGTCATCGTTGCCCGGAATGGCAATGTCGACCTGCTCAGGATCGCTGTTCGTATCGACCACGCCAATGGTCGTGATTTTCAGACGCCGCGCCTCGCGGAGTGCCAGGGCCTCTTTCTTCGTGTCCACCACGAACATGATGCGCGGCATGCGCGTCATGTTCTTGAGACCGTTGTAATTGCGCTGCAGGCGGGCGAGTTCTTTGCGAATGCGGGCGGCTTCCTTCTTCGAAAGCTTGTCGAGTTTGCCGGAACTCTCCATATCTTCGAGATTCTTCAGCTTGGCGATACCCTTCTGCATGGTCTCCCAATTGGTGAGCGTGCCGCCGAGCCAGCGATTGGATACGTAGAACATGTTGCTGCGTTCGGCCTGCTGCTCGATGGGCTCTTGCGCCTGCTTCTTGCAACCAACGAACAGCACCGTGCCGCCCGCTGCGACCGAGTCCCGCACGACGTCGTAGGCATGACGGACATTGCGAAGGGTCTTGGCAAGGTCGATGATGTAGATGCCGTTGCGCTGCCCATAGATGTAACGCTTCATCTTGGGGTTCCAACGGCGGGTCTGGTGGCCGAAATGAATCCCGGCCTCGAGCAGTTGTCGCATGGACACGACGGACATAGTCTTCCACTCCTTGGGTTTGACCTTGGGGTTCTGGATACACAGCTCTCCGGCAAGCCATTCGCCTAAAAGAGCACCCGGTATCTCAGGGACAGGCAAGGCGCGGACGCCCATTGTTGCCCAAATCCGAACAACCCCTGTGAGATTGAAATCGCTGTAAGGTAGCACGCAGGCGAGGCTTGGCGCAAACAGGCGATCGCTCGCAAGGGGGGTGCTCCGCACAAGACCGTTGCGCTCGCAGCACGCCCTGTGACACCATTTGCGCTATGCGTATCGGTAGCCTCGACATTCACCGTCCCATTGCGCTTGCGCCGATGGAGGACGTAACGGACATTCCCTTTCGCTTGGTCTGCAAGGATTTGGGCGCGGACTTGCTGTATACGGAGTTCGCGTCGAGCGAGGCGTTGATTCGGGATATGCGTAAAACACTTGACAAAATCCGCGTGCTCGAGGAAGAGCGGCCGGTAGCCGTGCAGATTTTTGGCGGCGTCGAGGAGTCGATGGAGGGCGCGGCGGCCGTGGCCGAGCAGGCAGGGCCGGATTTCATCGACATTAACTGTGGGTGTTGGGTGAAGAAGGTCGCGCTGCGCGAGGCCGGGGCCGGTCACGGTGAAGACGCGCCTCGGCTGGGACCAGGAAAGCATCGTCATTCTCGATGCCGCCCGGATGCTCGAGCAGGCGGGGGTGCAGGCGCTGGCCTTGCACTGCCGCACGCGCGACCAGGGCCACCGCGGCGATGTGCAATGGGACTGGCTCGCGAAGCTCAAAGACGCCGTCTCGATTCCCATCATTGGGAACGGCGATGTGACCACGCCGGAAGACGCGGAGCGCATGCTTCAGACCGGCTGCGACGGCGTCATGATCGGGCGCGGGGCTATTGCCAATCCGTGGATCTTCGCGGAAACCAAGCACTATCTCGAGACGGGCCGGCAGCTGCCGGATGCCACGCTGCAGGAACGCGTGGCGGTGTGCATGAAGCACCTGCGGCTCTCGGTGGAATACAAGGGCGAGCGCAAGGGCGTGGTCGAGTTTCGCAAATATTACAGCGGCTACCTCAAGGGCCAGCGCAATGCCGCCAAGTTGCGCGCCGAGTTGATGCACTACGGCGAAGTCTCGCCGGTGCTTGATTTGCTGGCGGCTTACGCCGAAGACCAAGAGGCCATCTGCGCGGCGGCATGACCGAAGCAGCGCAGCCCCCGGCCAAGAAACAGTGGCCGCTGCCGGCACGCCTCGCCCTCATGGCTGGGCGCGCGTACATCATCGCAGGGGTCATTCTATTCGTGATTCAAGGCTGGCTGCTCTACCACCCAACGAAGGACATCGGCCGCGATCCCTCGGCGCTCGATTTGCCCTTCGAGGAGTTTTTCGTCGACACGAGCAAAGGCAAGACGCACGGCTGGCTCATCAAGGCGGAAAACGCCAGGGGCACTGTGCTCTTCTCGCATGGCAATGCCGGCAACATCGCCGACCGCATCGAGCTGTTTCAGTTGTTCGAGCCCAATCAGCTTAACCTGGTCATGTATGACTACGGCGGCTATGGGAAGAGCGAGGGCCGGCCCCATGAGCAGCGGCTATACGAAGACGTCCGGGCCGTATGGCAGTGGCTGACCGAGGAGAAGGGCATTCCGCCTGAGCGCATCATCATTATGGGGCGGTCGCTTGGGGGCGGACCCAGCACGCAACTCGCCACGGAAGTGGGCGCCGCGGGCCTCATCCTGGAAAGCACCTTTACGTCCATTGCCGACATCGCCTTCGACCTGATCCCGATCTTCCCCATGAGCTTGCTGGTGCGCCATGAATACGACAACAAGGCAAAGATAGCCGCCATCGGCATGCCCGTAATGTTCTTTCACAGCCCTGATGACGAACTCGTCCGGTTTCATCATGGCAAGGCGCTGTTCGAGGCCGCCAAGGAACCGAAACGGTTTGTCGAATTGCAGGGCGGGCATAACGAAAACTGGTACGTATCGATAACGTCCTACATAGCTGGCATCGGCCGATTCGCGGATGAGGTGTTGCCGCAAACTGAACCCGGCGATTCTGGCGAACCGGCAGCTTCGTGACCCGCCTCGCCTCCCTCGATCAGTTTCGCGGCTATACCGTTTTTGGGATGTGGTTCGTCAATTTTCTGCGCGGCCACGAGGCGATGCATCCCGTCTTTTTTCATCACAATACGTATCTGAGTTATGCCGACACGATCATGCCGCAGTTCTTTTTCGCGGTGGGTTTCGCGTACCGGCTGACGTTTCTCGCGCGCGCCGACAAGCACGGCAACCGCGGCGCATACCGCCATGCCATCGTGCGAAACCTGAAGCTGCTCGCCCTGGGGATTTTCGTCTACGGCATCACCAGCGGCGCGCTCGGCTCGTGGTGGTTCTGGATGGCCATCTTCCAAACACTGACAAGCATCGCCGTGACCTCGTTCTGGATCATGCCCGTGGTGGGGCGCGGCGCAGCGGCGAGGCTCGGCCTCCTGGCCGCCAGCGCCCTTGCGCATGCCGCACTGTCGCATTGGTTCTGGTACGGCTTCGTCACGTCGAACGGCGGCATCGACGGCGGACCGCTCGGCTTCCTTAGCTGGAGCATCCCCATGCTCCTCGGCACTCTTGCCTACGACATGGTGAAGACGCTGCCGCGCCCGAAGGCCCTGGCATCCATGGCTGGCGTTGCCGCGGTGTTCATGCTTGGCGGCTATGCCCTCGCCTGCATCACGGCATGGCAACAAGGCGGCTGGTTCGCCTCGCCGCCTTTCGTCCCGCCTGTGCACGACGTCGATATGTGGACCATGAACCAGAAAGCGGGCAGCATCAGCTACCTCATCTTTGCCGGAGGCTTCTCTTTGGCCGTCTACGCCGCATGCGTCATCCTATGCGACGTCTTAGGCCTCACCTGGCGGCCATTCCAAACCCTCGGCCAGAATGCCCTGGCCGGCTACCTCGCGCACTATCCCATCCTTGCCATCATCGGCCTGGCCGTCCCGAGGGACAGTTCGCTGCTGTGGCTCCTCAGCGGCATCGGCGCCTATCTGCTCGTCACCTACGCCATCATGCGCGGGCTCGAGCGCAAGGGGTGGTATCTGAAACTGTGACAGTATGGCCGCATTCCATTGCCCAACGGCCACGCCCACGCATGGCGTAATGCGCGCTTCATCCCATGTGACGTGGCACGCGGGCCGCCTAGAGCTAGCCGCGCAGGCGCTACAAACCCAACGCCCCGTTGATAACGAGCTGCACGTCCACCGCGTTGGTAGCGCCGTCATTATTGACATCCGTTTCGACACCGGTCTCAAGTCCCAGCGCGCCGTTGATCACCAATTGCACATCTACAGCATTGATGGCCGCGTCGCCGTTCAAGTCCTCAGGCAGGACCGGCTCCGCCGCTTCTTGCGAGACCACTACATCGATCGGACCGTTCTCGGCATTACTGCTTGTGACGCGGATGGTGGCTTCACGCACTTCGGTGATTTCGTTGGGCTGGGCCGTAAGCGTAACACTGCCGTCCCCTTCGCCTATGAAAGGCCCCAGCTCGAGCCATCCCGCACTGCCGACGATAGCCGCGGACCATAGCAGCGTCCCGGTACCCGCATTGCTGACCGAGATCGTTGCCTCGCCGCCTTCCTCCGCGTCGAATGCGATGGTTGCTGGCGCTACAGCAAGCACGGGCATGGGCACCGCCGCCTCCTGGGTTGCGTTCACAACAATGGGCCCATTGCTCGCGGTCTAACTGCTGACGGTAATAGTGGCCATACGCTCCTCAAACGCAGTATTTGGCTGCGCCGTTAGCGTAATCGCGGCATTGCCAGTGCCCTGAAGCTGGTCGGCACTCAGCCAGCCGTCTTCTGACGCAACCGCAAGCGACCATTCCAGGGTGCCCGTGCCGCCATTGCTGATAGACAACACGGTTGTACTGCCATTCGCGCCGAAATCGATTTCCACGGGGGCGACAATCAATATCGGCTCCGGTACATCCGCTGCCTGCGACACTTGCACGATGACCGGACTATTGTCCGCATTCGGGTCGCTCACCGACACGGTTGCTTGACGCGGCTCAAGGGTCGTATTGGGGTCGGCGCTCACGCTGATGCTGCCATCGTCTTGCCCTGACGTGGGCGTGATCCGAAGCCAGTCGGCGCCCGGCGATACGGCCGCGCTCCATTGCAACGCTTCTTCTCCCGCGTTGCCAATGCTCACGCTCTCATCGCCGCCGTTCGCACCGAAGTTGAGCGCCAATGGCATGACCGTGATCGACGCAGGAAACGGCTCGCGCCCCGCCTGCGTCACGGCCACGTCAATCGGCCCATTCGCCGCGTTGGTGCCGATGATGCGTACGACGGCCTGGCGCGCCTCAAGCGAAGTGTTTTGCGAAGCAGTCACGTTGAGGGACGCCGGACCTGTCCCCTGCGATGCGCCAAGCGTAAGCCAACCCGCATCGGGCGTCACCACCGTTGCCGTCCACGAAAGTTCGGCTTCACCGGCGTTGCCGATGGACACGCTCTTCTGTTCGCCAGAGGCAACGTAGCCCAGCGCTTGCGGTGAGACGGTCAACACCGGCGGCGTCGGATCTCGCCCAGCCTGCGACACGGCTACGTCAATCGGCCCGTTCGTCGCGTTGGTGCCGGTGATGCGAACGGAACCCAGCCGCTGCTCAAGCGTGCCGTTCGGCGCCGCCGTCAGGGTCACCGTACCCGCCTGTTGTCCAGACCCCGGTGACACGGACAGCCATGCCTGTCCTTGCGTAGCGGACGCGGTCCATTCGAGTGTCCTCGTTCCGATATTTGAAATCGCGATGGTGCGCGTTTGTCCCGTGCTCGCCGCCGGAAATGAAAGCGGCGCACGCGAGGCTTCCAGTATGGGGCCCGGATCAAATACTTCCTGGCGCACCGTCACGGAGGCCTGGCCGTTGATTGCATTGGAATCGTTGATGAGGAGGGTCGTCGTGCGTTCGCCGCTTGGGTCATTTCGGGTGGCACTCAGCGTAATGACCTCGGGCGAAACGGTCCACGAAAGCCAGCCGTCATCTGGACTCGCCGAAACAACAGGAGACAAAGCGCCCACATCGCTCTCATTGATAAGCTCAATCGTGTCGAGCGCACTGCCACCTTCACCCGGCAAGTCGATTGAATCGGCTTCAACGAACAGGAATGGACGGGATGGCTGCAACGTGACGGGCAGAAAGCCGACATTCGTCCCGCCGGGCACGGGCGGCCGCAGCGTCTCGTAACCTGTTTTTGCGATGGACGCGGTGACCCCGTTCAGATTGCTCAGTACGAAATCGACCAGCCCATCCGCGTTCGTTGGTTGCGGCGTGATTCCGTTTAGCGTAACCACTGCCCCCTGAACCGGCAGCACCTGACCGGTGCGGGGCCCACTCACCGGCTCCCATGTCACTTCTACCACAAGACTGGCCTGCACCAGCTGTTTCACCCTGAAGGTTGCTTCGAACGGGTTAAAACACGTGTTGTCGCTGGTAACCGTAATCGTGCCTTCCGGGTCGCCATCGCCGATATCTCCTGGCGCCGGCCCCACCTGCACCGTCACGGTCTCCGGACCAAAGCCTTGGCCGAGGCTCGGCACTAACCAAGGCACATTCGAAGACACTTCCCATGCGACATTGTTCGTGCTGGCATTCAAGTCTATGGATAGCTGGTCACCCGTCTCCACGTCCGACGTCGTGTTCTTTCGCGACGAGGCGGGGATGATGTCAATCGATGTGTCGAGCGTCCCCGCTCCAGCGCCGTCCTGGTCGACTTGAATCGTGATCACTGTTTCACAGAAAGGCTCGTCAGGACTGACTGCCGATATCTCGAACGCTGCGAACCGATCGGAACTTGGGCATGGATTCTCGAGCGCAGTCACCGTAATGGTTGCATCGCCAGAGCCAGACGTTTGACTCACTTCAAGCCAAGAAACGTTTTCACTCCCGTCCTAAACAGGGTGCTTGCAATTTATATTGAGAGCCCCCTTGTGT
>CAZLBS010000018.1:0-15579 GCA_964557505.1 uncultured Nitrospiraceae bacterium
GGGAACTGGCCGTCATCATCGGCAAGGCGGCACGTGGCGTGCGCGAGGCGCAGGCGATGGACTACGTGCTGGGATTGACATGCGCCAATGACGTTTCCGCCCGTGTCTGGCAGCGCGAGAAGGGCGGCGGTCAATGGGTGCGGGGCAAAAGCTTCGACACCTTCGCCCCGATGGGACCGTGGATGGTCACCCCTGACGTGCTTGACGGAAAAGACTCGCTCGCCTTGGAAACGCGGGTGAATGGCAAGGTGATGCAGCAGGGAGAAACGCGGCTCATGCTCTGGCCGGTTGCCCGGCTGATTGCCTTCTTGTCTGAGGGGACGACGCTTCTTCCCGGCACGGTAATTTTGACAGGAACGCCGGCGGGCGTCGGCTGGGCGCGTTCTCCGCGCGTAACGCTCCAAGATGGGGATGTCGTCGAAGTCGAGATTGAAGACGTGGGCGTGCTGCGCAACCCGGTTATGCGCGAGCAGCCGGATGCTGCCGAGGCAGGGCCTTAGATTACGCCGCGCTTCGTGCTCCGGTAGAACGCAAGGATGATGTCGCGCTCATCGGAATCGGCAATCTCTTCTTCGATGCGCGCAAGGGCTTGAGAGGTGTTGAGGCCGCCGCGGTACAGCAGCCGGTACATCTCTTTGATGCGCTCGATAGCAGCCGCCGAAAAGCCGTGGCGGTGCAGACCAACGGCATTGGGTCCGCGGCACCGCCCCGGATTGCCCTCCACTATCATGAAGGGCGCACAGTCCTTCACGGCCCTGGTCATGCCGCCGATGAATGCGTAGCGCCCGATGCGGGCATCCTGATGCACCCCCACAAGCCCGCCAAGAATGGCGTAATCCTGCACGGTGCAGTGCCCGGCCAGGGCGGCGGAATTGGCCATCCATACGTGGTTGCCCACAACGCAATCATGCGCGACGTGGCTATACGCCATGAAGAGGCAGTCGCTGCCGATCTGCGTTACCCGGTGCTCCTCATCGGGGGCGTGCATCGTGCTCGCGCTAATCGTCACATGCTCGCGAATGATGTTGCGATCGCCGATGATGGTACGTCCCACGCAGTTGGGGTCGTGCTTCATATCCTGCGATACGACGCCGACTTGGGCGCCGCTGTAAATCATGTTGCGGCGGCCGATGACCGTGCGGCCTTGAATGACCACATGAGGACCCACGACAGTGCCTGGACCGATGCGGACATGCGGCCCGATAATGCTGTATGGGTGCACTTCCACCCCGGATGCCAACTCGGCGCGCGGATCGATGATGGCGGTCGGATGGATTGCGGTGGATGCTGCTGTGACTTCCACGGTGTCCCTCGCCCTGGAAAGAAGCCCGGTGGTTTGACGGGAACATAGCACAGCCGCCTAACGTGCTGCAAACAAATGACCGGACATCACGCAAGAGTGTGCAACACTGCAGGGCCAGCGGGCGCCGCCAAGAGCACATCATGGAAACGTTGAAGGCCCCGATGAGGCGCAAGGCGGCCCCAGCCCGGCACGCGCGCGGGCGCTCTTGCAAAGCTGAGCGCCACAAAATGCATCCAACTTGAAGTACGACCGCAGTCTGCATGGGCCTTTTGGCAGGGCAAAACTGTTTTGCCTGATTCCGTTGTTGCAAACCACGTGCAGGCCGCGCTTGACAGGCGCCCTTTTCCCTGACCTTGTGAACAGGACATGCCGCAATCATGGAGCATCCGTATCGCTGAGCGGAGACGGTTTCTATGCAGAGGCGCGCTTGACATCGCGCCGGGCGCTAGCGCAAACTCGCACGTGTAGCAATGCCGTAGTGCATCCGCTTGATTGGTAGAAAGGGGAGGCTGCGGCGCTGAATCCGGCAAGACCGGGCGATGAAGCCGTCCCGTGGGGGTCCGCGAGGGCATGGGCGGTGAACACCCGTATGTAAGGAGAATCGTTATGACCCACGTTGTCGCGGAACCGTGCATTAAGTGCAAGTTTACCGATTGTGTGGCGGTATGCCCGGTGGATTGTTTTCACGAGGGCGTGAACATGCTCGCCATCGACCCGGATGAATGCATCGACTGCGGCGCATGCGTGGACGAGTGCCCTGTTCAGGCGATCTTCCCTGAGGAGGACCTTCCCGAGAAGTGGCAACACTGGACGGAGAAGAATGCCGAACTCGCGGCGCAGTGGCCGGTCATCGATGAAAAGCAAGATCCGATGGACACGGCAGAGGAATACCGCGAGAAGGAAGACAAGGAAGGCGAACTCGACACGGCAGCCGCCGAGCGGTAACGCACTGGCGTACGATGCGTCTTGAAAGCCCGCGCCCCATGCAGCGAATGGGACGCGGGCTTTGTGTTTCGGGAGACTCGGATGCCTTACATCTTTGGCTACGGCTCGCTGATGTTGCCCTCGAGCATTGCGCGCACATTGGGCCGGGAACCCTCTGTTGCTGAACTGACGCCCGCGCGTGTGGATGGCTATGCCCGTTCATGGTCCGTGTGGGGCGAAGCGCTCGCCGGTTCCGCGGAGAGCCCCCAGCGCGTGAAGCTCATTTTCTTGAACGTCGCCGAGCAGGCTGGCGCCTGGTGCAATGGCGTGCTGCTGCCAGTGGAGGAAGAGCACCTGCCGGCGTTCGACCTCCGTGAAAACCGGTATCGCCGGGTGGACGTGCGGGATGCCGTGACAGGCGCGGGAGACGCCGCGGAAAGTCACGAGCCTGTGTATGTGTATGTGGGTCACGCTGCGTACCGAAAGCCCCCACCGGAAGCACGCGTGGCAAGCGCCTACGAACACATTATCGAACAGAGCTTCAAGATATGGGGCAAGGCCTTCGAGGAGGCCTACCACGCCAGCACCGAGCCGCACCACTACCCACGGTTCGATGAGCCGTATTGGTTCGACTATTCGTTTTGAGGCGCCGCTTTCCAGATTTCCAAGCCGTCGTATGGATTGGCCGTGCCCAGGAACAGGGCGCCGCCTGCAGACAGCATGTTTCGAAATCCGTAATTGCCGGGATTGCCGAGCCCATCGCGGTTGACGGGAAACCACGTTAGGCCGTCACGGGTTTTATAGAGGTCCGCGCCGGCGTCTACCAGTTGATCCCACGTGCCCACCTCAAGCTTTTGCGATGCGCGGGCCTTCACCTTTTGGTCCGAAAACGCGGCCTGAATTTCATCCAAGATGGGGCCCAGAGGAGGCAGCAGCGAGGTGTTGCCGCGGAGCAGGCTGGATACAACAATGCCTGCGTCGAAGGTGCCGGCATAGAGCCAGCCATCGTGAGCATGCAGGGACCAGCAATACAGGTTTCGGAAATTGCCGATGCCTGGCTTGATGCCGGTGACGCTGTCGTGCCCCACAATCTGCTCGGCGGCGCCCGCGCCGGTGATCCGGAAGATGTCGAAGGCCTTGATGCCCAGCACGCCCCGTGCGGGAAACCACGACGTGCCGAGATAGAGATGCTCGTTGAACACGGTCATGGTGCTGGCGACGGTGTTGAGGGGCTCGCCTCCTCCCCCGGCCAAGATGCGTTGCGGCCCGGGGTCAGGCTCGGGCCCTGCTAAACGCCAGAGTTCGAAGCCTTCGCTGGCGTTTTCGCTGCCCGCGTACAGCCAGCCCCCGAAGGACTGCAAGCTGGCAAATAGAATGTTGTCCGGGTTGCCGAAACCGTCGTCAATGACGGGGAACACTGCCTCGCCATCGGTTGCCCAAATCTGGGCGTTGCGGTTGAGCGTTTCTCGATCGTTGAAGACGACGGTGAAATAGAGCAGTCCCCGGTGCACCTCCATGGCCCGGACTTGGCCTTGCTGGGTGGACTGCCAAGCGAGTTCCCAGCTGCCTGCCTCGCCGCTGCGGGTCCGCCATAGGGCGGGGGGATTCAGCGACAGCGCATATAAGTAATGGACGCCGCTGGAGGGCGGCCGGTATGTATGCATCGCCCGAAAACCGACAAGGCTTTCATTCAACGGGGCGGGACCATTGCGCCCGTCGAAGACGCGCTCCCAGGTTTGCGGCCCAAGGTCTGGACGATAGCGCCGAATCTCGCCAATGCCGATCGGCACGCTCTCGGGGAAATCCCCAATGAACAGCGATACCAGCCCGGATATCACGACGTTGATGATGCCATTGCCCGTGCCGACATAGACATGTCCGGTCTCCGTCCCATCCGGAACGAAATGCGCCATCGACCAAGCGTAGTCGTTGAGATCCTGGGCATTGTCTTCCGCGTCGAATCCGTTGGCGCTAATGCGCACGAAATCGTCCTCGCGCAGACCGCCCGGAAACAAGAAGGGACAGCCGCTCAACGTCAACACGCAGCATGTGACGAGGAGTAGGCCGGTCAAACGGCGAACGTAGTGCATTCTAAATGTGCCCCCTGTGCAGCATGCCGCGGAGCCTGCCTGACCGCGGCGTGAATGAATCAATACCCGCGAGACGCGGCGGCATCACGCCCGTCTGATAAACTTGCCGCATGGACCCCCGCTGCCCGCACCCCCAAGTATTCGAGTTTGGCGGCGAGCAATATCCCGCTGCCGAAGTCATCGAATTGCTCTCGTCTCAGCTCACGCGTGAACGCCGCGCCCGGATCGCTGAGGTGATTGCTTCCCGCACCTACACGATCGCTCCAGTGCTTGAAGGACTCTACGACCGCGGCAACGCCAGCGCCGTGCTCCGCAGTGCCGAAGCCTTGGGGTATCAGGCGGTGCATCTTATCGAAACCAACAAGGCCTTCAAAAAAGCGAACCGGGTCACCCAGGGGGCGGAAAAATGGCTCGATGTCATTCGCTGGCGCGACACCGCCAGTTGCGTGCGGCACTTGCGGGAACATGGGTACCGCATCGTTGCCGCATGCTTGGAAGATGCCGTGCCCATCGGAACGCTACGCTTCGACCAACCCGCCGCTATTGTCTTTGGCAATGAAATGCGAGGCGTTTCCGAGGAACTCCTGGAAGGCGCCGACGCGCGCGTCATGATTCCAATGGACGGGTTCACGCGCTCGTTCAACATAAGCGTTGCAGCCGCCTTGTGCCTCTACCATATTCAGCAAGACCGGGCGCGCCGGCTCGGGCAGCAAGGGGACCTCGATCACGAAACGCGGCGTGCGCTGACCGCTTCTTATTACTTGCGTTCTGTCAAAGATCCTGCTAATCTAATGCCGGGTTTACGGCGTTTCGTGGTGGATCGGGGCGCATAAACGCGAGTTTTTCGTGCATTTCTGGAAGTGGGGACGCATCCGGCATGTGGGGAGCGGCGACGGACCGCATTGGGGGGTGGCGCCTGAAACCGGAGAGGCAAGCCCGCGGCTTTCGTTGCCGGACAGACGCGATGGAAGAGATACGCAGACGGGGCATAAACAGCTGGCGACACGCCTTCTTGGCAGCGGGGTTTGCCCTAGTTGGCAGTTGGTGCGGTCTGGCGGGGGCGCAATCGAGCGGCATCGATCCGTCGGGCATGACGGAGCGGGAACAGCAGATGCTGGAGGTGATCCAGCAGTTGGAACAGCGCGTCGAAGAATTGGAGGCGCGCATGCAGGAACAGCCAGCGCCCGACCCGGAAGCCGAGGCCCATCGTGCGGCACGGGAGGCAGAGACCGAAGAGTTCCAGCGGGTGGCGGAGGAGCGGCTCGCCGCCATCGAGGAGATGATGGAAGATGAGTTTGCCATCCGCTCCCGCACCTTCCGCGATTACTGGGACGGCCTGCCCAAATTCGAGACGGCGGATGGCGCCTTCGAGGTCCATTTCAACGGACGCATTCAGCTCGATTTTGCCTGGTTCGATCAGCCGGGAGACCTGGAATTTCTATGGGATCCGGTCGCTCAGGACATTGTATTCGCCGACGCGGAGGATGGCGTGGATTTCCGGCGGGTATGGTTCGGCATTGGCGGCCATGTCTATAACAACGTGCAATGGCAAATCCTGTGGGACATCACGGACAACCAGAACGCACTGCTTGACACGTTCGTGGCCCTGCCTGATGTGCCCTATGCGGGCAGCCTGAAAGTGGGCCGCTTCCAGGAACCCTTTAGCCTGGAAGAGTGGACCTCCAACAGCAACATCACCTTTTTGGAGCGGGCGCTTCCGAACGCGCTGGCGCCGAGCTATAACACCGGATTCTTGCTCGCGAACGACGCATACGGCCAGCGCATGACGTGGCAATTGGCCCTGACGCGCGACACGAACAGCGCGGGCAACGGCGCGGATGATGGCGGCCATAACGTGATCGGCCGCGTGACAGGACTTCCCTGGTACAAGGATGAAGGACGCAAGCTCGCGCACCTGGGGTTGGCCTACAGCTACCGCAATCCGGACGGCGCCGTGCGGTTTCGCTCGCGGCCGGAAGCGACTCTCGCGCCTACGTTCCTGGATACCGGCGAGATCTTCGCCGATACCATTCAACTCTACGGCGGCGAGGGCGCGTTTGTGTACGGCCCCTTCTCGCTGCAAGGCGAATACATTCGCGCGGATGTCGACACCCGCCTGCGGGGCGAGGCGACGCTCGATGGCTGGTACGTGCAGGCAAGCTACTTCCTGACGGGTGAACACCGGCCGTACGTAAAGAGCCGCGGCATCTTCGGAAACCTGCAGCCGAAGCGCAACTTCGAATGGCGCGAGGGCTATGAGAAAGGCATCGGCGCGTGGGAAATCGCCGCGCGTTACTCGGCCCTCGACCTGACCGACGCGGGCGTGTTCGGCGGCGAGGAACAAGATTTCACGCTGGGCGTAAACTGGTATCTCAACCCGGTGACCCGAATTTCGATGAACTGGGTGCGGGCGGATGTCGACCATCCGCTGTATTGGGGCACATTCGACAGCTTGGTCACACGATTCCAAATCCGCTTTTAGCGGGGCGAGGGAGAACCATACCGTGCAACACCAGAAGACGATCAGCCGGCAGCGGCCTGTCTATGCATCGACGCCGCTCACGAAGTCCGTGCAAATCAGCAATGCCTTGACGGCGGCGAATGTCTTGGCGACGACCGTAGCCGCCGCACAAGAAGTGTTCGACATTCTCCTCAAGGGGGACGTCTTCGACAACAGCTAAGAAGGGCCGCTACGCTAAATAGAGGCCGCGCCGCTTTTTTCGAGGTAGCGCTGGTGATACTCCTCTGCGCGCCAAAAGACAGGCGCGGGCTCGATGAACGTTTGGATGGCGCCCTGGTACCGCCCGGATTCATTCCAGCGGTCACGCGCGCCCTCGGCTTCGGCACGTTGCCCGTCGCCGTAGGCGAAAATGGCCGAGCGGTATTGGTCCTTAGGTGATTGCCGTGCCGCTGGGTTGTGCGCGCCAAAGAATATGTCGAGCAATTCCGTATAGCTCACCTGGTCCGGGTTGAACGTAATGTGCACGCATTCCGCGTGCCCGGTGTCTCCCCGGCACACGGCGTCGTACGTGGGGTTCTCCGTGTGCCCGCCCGCGTAGCCGACTTCCACATCCTTGACGCCGGCGGTCTTTCGAAACATGACTTCGGGACTCCAAAAGCAGCCCAACGCGAACAACGCTTGCTCCATGATCATCGCTCCTATTACTGGTTGCCTCTTCATCCCCGCCAACAGCGCGCGGCGGACATCCATTCACATGGACCCGTAGCGTCCGGCAATTTGCATTGGTGCGCGGCTTACGCAATTTGATACGCTTTTGAGGGTTTAGTCCGTGGATGGATTTTCGCACGTTGCGCGTACGGGCATGCGCAATGGGCTGAATCCGCTTCTTCCGGGTCGGGGCTCCGCAAGGCTGGGGCGGCGCTGCACCCGTGGCTTGCAGGGAATTCAGCATCATGGCACCACGCAAAGAATTGCCTCCCGTCGAGTACCGCTCCCCGTGGCAGCGCTTCCTGGAGTTTGAAGCCATCGCCGCTATCGTGCTGTTGTGTGCAGCCGCCGCGGCCCTCATCCTGTCGAACACGGGCTACGACGATGAAGTGAATGCCTTCTTTCATCAAGAAGCGGGCATACAGTTGTTCGGCTGGTCCTTAAGCATGCCGCTCCATCTCTGGATCAACGACGCCATCATGGCGATCTTTTTTTTCCTTGTTGGGCTCGAGATCAAATACGAGTTGTTGATTGGCGAGTTGGCGTCGCTGAAGCGCGCGATGCTGCCGATTGCGGGCGCCATCGGGGGCATGGTGGCGCCGGCGCTGATTTTCGTGGGCATCAACATGTGGGGCGAAGGCAGCGGCGAACGCCTCGCGGGCTGGGGCATTCCGATGGCGACCGACATCGCCTTCGCCGCGGGGCTCATTGGCCTGCTCGGCAAACGCGTGCCCACGGCGTTGAGCGTGTTCCTCGTCGCGCTGGCCATCGTCGACGACATGGGCGCCGTCATTGTCATTGCCGTGTTCTACACAAGCGAACTCAACACGATGTATCTGCTGGGCGGGCTCGGCGTCGTGCTGTTTACGTTTGTCCTTTCCTTCCTGGGCTTGCGGAATGCACTGGCCTATTTCCTCATCGGCGGGGTGTGCTGGTTTTGCTTCCTCATGTCGGGCGTGCACGCAACCATCGCCGGCGTATTAATGGCGCTGACCATTCCAATGGAATCGCGCTATGAAACCATCCACTTCTTCGATCGCATGCGCTCGCTGATCGATCGCTTTCAGGATTCCAACAGCGACGCGGACCCCGTGCGCGTGAATCACCGGCAGCAGAACATCATCCGCTCGATGGAGCGGGAGATTCTGCACGTAGAGCCGCCGCTGCAAAAACTGGAATATGCGCTCGAGCCGTTGAGCGTCTTTCTCATCATGCCCATCTTCGCCTTTGCCAACTCTGGCGTCGTCATCGATTGGGCCAACTTCTGGGATATTTTCTTGACGCCTGTGACGCTTGGTTGCTTCTTGGGCTTGCTGGTCGGAAAGCAGGTCGGCGTGACGGCATTCTCCTGGCTTTGCGTGAAGATTGGCCTTGCCGAGTTGCCGCGGGGCGTAACCTGGAAGCAGCTATGGGGCGTGAGCCTGCTGGCAGGTATCGGCTTTACGATGGCGCTGTTCGTCAATGAACTTGCCTTTACGACGGGCGGCGGCCACAGCCCGTCTCATTTCCTGACCTACGTTGGCCACGATGGTCATGGTCACGGCGACGAGATGCATGGCAGCGAAGACCACGGCGACGCCCACGGTCACGGCGACGAGCTGCATGGCGGGGATGACCACGGCGACGCCCACGGTCACAGTGAAGAGATGCATGGCGGCGAAGACCACGGCCACGGCAGCGAAGGGCATGGCGGGGCTGAAGCGGCCCCCAATCCGCACATCGACGAAGCCAAGCTCGGCATTTTCGCGGCAAGCTTGCTTAGCGGCGCAAGCGGCATTCTCATATTGTTCCTCTTTGGCCGGTCGAGTGGCAGCGGCGGCGAGGAAGAAGCCCACGGGCATCACTAGCCGTTCATCCGTGCCCACGGATTCGTAACCCACGCCCTTCGTTTGGTGTATAACGCGCCAGACGGAGGGCGATGTTTATGACGGACCATTACTCGCGGCGAGGCTTTCTAAGGGGTGCGGCAGGAACGCTTGCCGCGGGAGCGCTCGCGCCCTACGCATCCGCGCAGTCTCCCGGCACTTCGCATCCGAATGTCGTGCTGATTCGCTTCGGCGGCGGCGTGCGGCGGCAGGAAGTGCTCAATCCGGACGAGACCCACGCGCCCTTTTTCCTCAAGCAATTGGCGCCGCAGGGCACGCTCTATACCAACATGGTGCTCGATCAGATCGAGGACGTCGAGACAAGCCACGGGCAAGGCACGCTGTATTTGCTTACGGGCAAGTATGCCAAGTACGAGGATGTCGGGGGGCGCTTTCTGGGCCAGCGCTTCGAGGCGCAAGTGCCGACATTGTTCGAGTACCTGCGCAAACAGCGCGGCATCCCGGCACACCAGGCGCTGCTCATCAATGGCGAAGACCGGACGAACGAAGAGTTTTACAATTTCAGCAATCACCACTTGTTCGGCGTGCGGCACAAGAGCACGACGATCAGCCTGTACCGGTTCAAGCGGCATCTGCTCGCCCGGCAGTTGGCGGAAGGCGGGCTTTCCGAGGAGGTGCGCCAGCAGAAGGCGAAGGAACTTGCCGAACTAAACAAAGTCGACTATCGCCTGAGCGCGGTGCAGCAGGAGGATCCGCCGGAAATCGAGGCCTTCTATGACGCGTGGCGCGGGTACTATGGCGACAGCAACACCATTCAGCCTCGCGGCGATGCCTTGCTGACCGAGTTCGCGTTGTGGGCCATGCGGCGGCTGCAGCCGCGCCTGATGATGATCAACTACAACGACCCGGACTACGTGCACTGGGGCATTCCAGCGCATTACTACCGCGGCATTTCACGCATCGACCGCGGCATCGAACAGCTTTGGCTCGAAACGCAGCGGCACGAACTGTACCGGGACAACACGGTCTTCGTCATCGTGCCGGATTGCGGGCGCGACAACAACCCTCTCATGCAGGTGCCCTTTCAACATCACTTCAACTCGCGCGGGGCGCACGAAATTTTCGCCTGCGCGGTGGGCCCCGGCATTGCGCGGGGAAAGGTGATCGCAGAAGAACGGCAGCAAATCGACATTGCCCCGACCATCGGCGCGCTCATGGGCGTCGAGACAGCATATGCTGAAGGCGCGGCGCTTGAAGAGGTGTTTGCCTGATGAGCGACAGCGCCGCGGTTGAAACGGACGCCTTCGAAGAAGGCGATGCATGCGAAATAGTCTCCGGCTATACCACCCCGTGGGATGAGGCGGCTCTTTTCGTTGGCTTCGTCACGAAGGCGGGCCTGGGCGTTCTGTTTTGCGTCCACCTGCTGCCCGCGGTTTTGGCCGTTGGGTGGACGTACCGTCTGTGCCAGCGGCATGCCGTGCATCGCTGGTATCGATTGGCGAAAGGCAAGCCTGCAGATCCGCTGGAACGCTTCAATATCCTGCTCGCCGAAGCAAGCCTCTTCTGGCCGCGCTGGTTTCGCGCGGACCCTTTCTACTGGCCCGGCGCGAGCCACGACAAGGTCCCTATCCTCAAACGCAGCTGGACATACCTGACCGATGGCCTTTGGCAGAACCTGCGTATCGGATTGCAAGGATTGTGTAATACGTTTGCGCTGACCTTGCCGATGGGCGTGATGTGGGCATTCGGATGGTGGGGCGGCTGGAACCTCTCGTTCTTTAAGCACTATGAAGGCAACGCGGCGGGCGCGCAGATTGCGCTGCTCGGCACGGTGCTGTTTGCGATGGTCATGCTCTACGTGCCTTTGGCGCAGGCACGGCAAGCCGTGACCGGCGAATGGCGCCGCTTCTGGGACGTACGTTTCATCTGGCGGCTCATGCGGCTGGCCCCGTTCGGCGTCCTGCTCATTGCGCTCGGCTACGGCTTGGCTTTTCTGCCCGTGAGTTTCTTGCGCGCCGCGCCCACATTCATCGGGAACAACAATCCGGAGCAATTCGCCGCGATGAGCCCGCAAGCCGTGACTGACTGGTTTGGCTGGTACGCGCTTTTCTTCGCGGCGCTCACGTTTCCGCTGTATGCCGCCGTGCATATCCTGGCTGTGCGGATCTATGCCAAGGCCGTGTACCGCGGCGTGATGAAGGGCGCCATTCAGCCCAGCGCGCTTTCGGCGAAAGAACAGCGCATATTCGAGCTGCTGCAGATTCAGCCCGGCGATGCCCGCCGCAAAATGATGCCGGGCACGCGTCCCGCCAAATTCGGGTGGGGCAGCCTATGCCTGTTCCTGGCCTTCCTGGTGCTTATGTTCGCGGCCTTCACGAACATCGTGGCGCAATTCTTCAATTACCGGGGCAACAGCCATTGGCTGAATCAGCCCCTGGTGCAAATACCTTACACGTATTATTTGCCGCCGCGGTTGGACGAGTAGGCTTCAGCGTGCGGAAGCCGCTTCAGCAGCGGCATGGGAACCGCGCTCGAATGTGAGCCGGGGCGCGCCGCCGCCAATAAGCGGCCAGCGGTCATAGTCGCGCGGAACAGGCAAGCCGCCGGCCTCGCGGATGACATAGACGCCCTTCGGGGCCTGCACGTCGTAACTGATGCTGCCGCCCTCGGGCCAGGCAAAACTCGTGTGCAAGCGTTCGGGCGCTGGGTTGGCTTGAAGGATCTCGGCGAGCAAGTTTTCGGGGGCGCGGCTATCATCCGGGAAAAGCGCGATGATGCCTAGGCCGTCCGTACTGTAGGCGGCGATGTGCAGCCCTGCGACCGTGTCGGGGGCATAGACCGCCCATCCGCTACCTTCCGCCTCGGGCACATATTGCGGCGCGGGCTCGACCCGGGCCGGCCCCACGGCGAAGCGCTCGTGCACGCCCGTATTGTTCCATTGCATCCAATCCTCGCCCTCGCCCGGGATGCGAAAGCAGAGGCTGGTTTCCTCCACGCCATCGTCGAGAATGAGGATGGTTTCACGGGCCCGCAGGCGCGAGATGAGGCCCCGGTTGACGCCACCCGCACTCAGCACGAAGCCCGGGCCGCCGCTATAGATTTCCGGGGAGCCATTCTCGCCGCGTCCGAACTGAACGAAGTATTCGCGCGGCTTCGCGTTGACCCATTCGTATAGGTCATTGGGCAGCCGGTACGGGAAGATTTCGGCATAAAAGGCCCAATGCCGGCGCGGGATGCGGGCGCTGGCCTCCACGTCGGGGTCGAAGGCCGGGGCGGCCCACACGTGCATCCAACCGGTGTGGGGATCAACGCCGAATTGGCAGATGCCTTCCAACTCGAGTTGGCGCCGGAAGGGCGGGGCGCGGCGCAAGGATTGGCTGCCGAGGACATAGCGGTAGTTCATGAGGTCCATGACATGACGCGCGGCACGGCTCAATTCCGGCGAGGCCGCGAACGCCTCGATGTTCGCCAGGCCATGAAGCGTATAGCCGGCATACGGAATGGAGTTGTACTCCCAGGCGCCCATATCCCGCATCTCGTGCATGTACGCGATGAGCCATTGCTCGAGGCCATTCTTGCCGTTGTCATGTTCGGGACCGCCCTCGCCATGTTCCAGCAGCCATTGGTTCTTGAGGTAGCGCGACCCTTCCGTCATGAGGTGATGGTTTTCGGTGTCGATCACCAGCCCGAAGCTGCGCGGCACGGTGTAGAGCGGGTCGCCGCCTTCCACTATCAGGATGTGCTCGAAGAGGTGCTCAATGGTGCTCGGATATAGCAGGTCCGGTTCGTCGCCGAACAGGTACAGCAGCGTCGTCATGCCTACCATGGTGAAGTCGTGATCTCCGTGATGGAAGTACCACGTGCTGCCGATGCCCCGCTCGGGGATGGCGCTCTGAAGCCATTCATTGACGGCGGCAACGTCGCGGCGGCGGCTCAGTTTGGCGATGGCTTCGCGCGCCGCGCCGCCCTTGGCCGCATTGAGGAAGTTGGGCACGCTGCCTTCGCTCTCGGCGTCGATCAGGCTCTGGCCGATATTGCTGGGCCGCCCGGGAAGGTCGCGCGAGAGAGGGCCTGCATCCGCCGCGGGCATGTAGGCCGCGGGCGGTATGGGCGGCATGCCAGGGGGACGCGCCGCGCCAAAGAGGTAATTGAGGCTCATCGCATAGACAATCAGGCTGACGAGCAGCAGGATGGTTCCAGACAATGACGTAATCAGAAAACGGCGGGACTCGAACATAATGCCCGCTATGCTACGTGGCGGCCGCCGCGGCATCAAGCCGCGCCTCGTGCGCGTTGCGCTGTGCGCGCTGCTTACGCGTGAGCAGCACGTACGCCGCGGGGATGTAGTAGAGCGCAAGGAGCGTGCAGCCGCTGACTCCGCCAGCAATGGAGATGGCAAGCGGGGCCCAGAAAGGGCCGCCAAACAAGAGCAGCGGCAGAAAACCCGCGGTAGTCGTCAACGTTGTGGAGAGCACGTGCCGCGTGCTGCGCATGACGACGCGCTGCAACGCGTCGAGGTCGCCGCGGCAGGCGTCTTCATCTGCGCGGATGGCGGCGAGCACGACGATGCTGTCGTTGATGGCAATGCCGACGAGCCCCATCGTGCCGACGATGGCCATAAAGCCGAACGGATAGCCCCAGACAAACAATGCACTCAAGCCGAGCCCGACCGCGGCTGCGCCAACGGAAGCTATGAGGAGGGCCATGCGGAACGAGTTGAAAGCCAAGACGAGCGTTGCCGCCATGCACACCAGAATCAGAGGCACGGAGGCCATGAGCCGTCCGACGGAGCGGCCGCGCTCCTCCTCTTCCCCGCCGAACTCAAGCCGGTAGCCGTGCGGCAGCGTGAAGCCCGTTTCCTCGAGCCGGTTCCGAACGCGCTCGACCACCGTCGACGGCAAGACGCCCGCTGTAATGTAGCCGCGCACGATGTTGGCACGCTCCATATTGATGCGGAAGATGCCGGCCAATTCAGGAACCAGTTCCAAGTCGCCCACGCTTTCCAAGGGAACGGCCTGTTGTGGGTAGGCTGGGCCGTCGAATTCGATGGGTCCGGCGCGGGAAGCTTGCCCGCTCCCTGAGGCGAGAAATGGGAGCGACTCGAACAGGCGCAAATCTTCGCGGGCGCGGCTCGCCATGCGGACCCGAACGGGCAACTCTTCGGTCTGTTCCAAGACCGAGCCGCCTTCCGCGCCTTCGAGCGCCGCATTGATTTGCGCGGCAATGCCCACGCGCGACAGGCCCGCCTCGCGGATCTCAGTTTCATTCAACGCCAGCTCAAATTTCGGGCGGCCGTCCGTGAGGGTTTCCATGGCATGGACCACATCGGGGACCTGCGCTAGATGGCGCCGCAATTCAGCGCCGAGTTCGCGCAACGTGTTGATGTCTGGGCCGAGAATCTTCATTTCAACTGGAGCATCGAAGGGCGGGCCTTGCTCTAGTTGGATCACAAAGGTTTGCGCTTCTGGATAACGCGCATCCAGATCGCGCTGCAATTGACGCACGGTGTCTTGCACGACGGCCGGGCTGGTTGCTTCAACCATCGCTTGGGCGAAGTTCGAACTGCCTTCATTCCCCGAGAGCAAGTTGTAGTAGAAGCGCGGCGCAGAGGTGCCGGCAAACCAATGCACGTCCTCGACGGCCGGATGCGCCAGCATATCCTCACGCATGGCAAGTACGGTCTCCCGCGTCCGCTCGAGGCTCGATTGCGGCGCCAGCCGGACCTGCACGTGAAACTGATCGCGCCCTGATGGGGGAAAAAACTGAAGCGGCAACTGCGCGCCTTGGATGAAGCCGAAAACGGGCAGCGCCAGCGCGAGCGCAATGCCCGCCGCGGGATGTTCCGTGACGTAGCGCAACGAGGCCGCGTACCAGCGCGAGAGACGGTCATTCTTGAACCCTTCGTACCAGAAGTGATAGCGCGTGGGTTTCCTGCCGACGCCATCGAGAAATCCCGTAAGCGCGGGGACGACCGTCATGGCCAGAAAATACGAACTGGCGAGCGCGAGAATGACGCACAAGGCCATGGCGCCGGTGAATTCGCCGCTCGGACCAATCATCAGCACGATGGGAGAAAACGCCAAAACGGTGGTTGCCGTCGAGCCGAACAAGGGAATGGCGAGACGGCGCACGCTGTCGGCAATCGCTTTTGGCGGGGCGATGCCCTGGTGAAGTCGGTGCCGCACCTCGTCGACCATGATGATCGCATTGTCGATGAGGAGGCCCAGTGCGATGATGAGCCCGGTGATGGACATCTGGTGGATGGGG
>CAZLBS010000018.1:15589-16067 GCA_964557505.1 uncultured Nitrospiraceae bacterium
GGGGATGCCCAAGAATTGCATGCCCGCCAGCACCATCAAGGCCGAAAGGGGCAAGGCCGAGCCGACCATGATCGCTGCTTTCCAGCCCATCATGAAGAAGATGATCACAAGGACAAACAGCATGGCAAGCAGAAGATTACGCGCCAAGGTGGCAAGCCGCTCATCGACATACGTGGCCTGATCGAAGAGGTGTTCGATAGCAATCAGAGTGGAGCGCCCTTCGCGAAAGTCATCAACGGCCGCGCGAACGGAAGCCGACCATTGATCGATGCGCAGGCCATCTTCCATGCGGGCGGCAATCACCATCGCGGGCTTGCCGCTTACCAGCGCATGGTCCGGCGGCGGATCACTGACCGTCTTGCGCACGTCCGCAATGTCGCCCAATCGCAAGGTCTGGCCGTCAGCGATTTCCCGTATCGGCGTCTGCCCCACACGCGATACGGTATCCAGATCGCCGGCGACTTCCACCGTCGTGTTG
>CAZLBS010000019.1:0-3633 GCA_964557505.1 uncultured Nitrospiraceae bacterium
GGCTCTCCTCCGCGAATGGCGTCGGCTGGTCGAGCCGGTCGATCAGATCGCGCACGGCTTCCATGTTGCCCGTCGTCGCCACGACGATGAGCGCATTGAGCCGCTCGTCATGAACGATGCGCAACACCTCTTCCCGCACGCCGATGACTTCGCCCCGCGGGGTCGGCACGGCCGGCCGCCGCGCCGTCGCGACAGGCGGACGCACTTGAGGACGCGCCGGTTGACCGCCAGCCGGCCCGGCTTGGCCCTCGGGCCCGAGCAACACATCTTGAATCTGCTGCGACATCGTCTCCGCGCGCGTGTATTCAAGCGTAAAGATCTCGATTTCCTGCTCGTTGCCAGGCACGTCAAGCTCATCGAGCAGTTTGATCATGTTGCGGATGCCATCCGCGTTGTCCGTGATGATGAGCGTGTTGGTCGGTTCGAAGGCATTGATGACCGCCCCCTGCGACCCTACTTGCTGCAGCAGGGGCTGAAGATCGGCCGCGCTCAGATACCGCACCGGCAACACATGCGTGGCCCATGTATCGAAGCCGGGCACGGCTGCCGTCTGCCCGATATAGACGTCGCGCTTCTCGCTGACGTTCTGCCCCTGCGGCACCACATTGACCATATTGCCGTCGAGCGTCTCCACCATCTCGTAGCCGCGGGAAGCAAGGATTGCCTCCAGCGTCTGATACACGTATTCGGGCGGAATCGCGTGGTGCATGATGACCGTGACGCGGTCGTCGCCGATGGCCCGGTCGACATTGAAGTTGCGGCCCGTCAGCGCGCCCAGCCCTTGAATCACGTCTCGCAAGGGCGTGTCGACGTAGTCGAATGTAATGGGCTCGTTTACCGCGCCGAGATTCTTCGGGCGGTTGGGGTCTTGTTCGAGGTCAATCGGCTCCGACAATTGCCCTAAGCCGCCGCCCTCGTTTCTACCTGCTTGCCCCCAAGCACCTGCCGGCAGCAGCGCTGCTATGGCCACCATGGCCACCAACAGCAATCCAGGCGCAAGCCCAGCATGGCCGCGCCGCGTGCTTCCAACGCTCTTCGAAAATTGGCCCCAAGTCCGCAAGATATGCGTGTCCCCTTCGTCCCGCTTTGTCACAACCGATCAGTCGAGGCGGAGCAACACATGGGGCCGCTCGCCGTCTCGTTCCAGTGTTGCGGCAACCATCGGCGGCATGGCCTGCAACTGCGCCCCCACTTGCTCCAGCGCCTCTTCGCTCGCGAGGCTGATGCCGTTCACCGCGGTGATCACATCGCCATCTTTGAGCCCAAGTTGCTGCACAATGTCATATCCGCCGATGCCCGTGGCGGTCACGCCCACGACCTCGCCTGCGTCGTCGCGCAACACTTCGGCCTTTACGTTTTCGCGCATCTCTTCAACCTTTGGCAACACGCCGAGCATGATGTCGACTTTGCGCATGGCGACGAGGCGGACAGGCTCCCCCGCTGGCGCGTGGATGCCAAAGAGCGTGCTCGGCTTCGCGGAAGCTCCCTGCTTGGCTGGGTCGCCCTCGCCAACGGCAACGGGCGCGTCGCTCCCCTCGAGATCCTCCTTACGTTCCACCGCATACATTGCGCCCCCGGCTTCCGGCAGCAAAACATAGCCGCGCGTATCGAGCAAGGCGATCAGCAAATCAAACACCAAGTCCCGGGGCATTGGATAACTGGCGATAAACGTCACCGGTTCGTTGCCGACATCTTCGCCGATGCTCACATTGATCGTGAGTGCTTCGGCCAACTGCTTGACGACGTCATGCAGGGGCGTCTCGTCGAAGGAAATTGAAATGGGCGGCGGCGGACTTAGTGCATCGCTGCCTTCACTGCTCTCGCCCGCCTCCTCAGCCGCGGCGGCCAGCATACCGGCCATGCCTGCCGCGGCGACGAGCGTCATCACTACAGGCCGCAACACCATCCAATGTTTGCGAATCATCCCAACACCCTTGGTTAATTGACGTTGATCGTCTTGGTGATGGTCTGCCCATCACGCAACAGCGTCACCGAAATGCTCTTCTGTCCCATCAGCCGCATGCCGAGCGACTGAAGCTTCTCGACATCGTCCACCGGAATGCCATTAATCTCTTGCACCGCATCGCCTTCCTGCACGCCGAACTCCCGCGCGATCTCGAGGTCCCCGATGCCATCGGCCGTAATGCCGACAATGTTGCCCGCGGCATCCGTTACGGCTCGAGGGGTCAGACTTTGCAACTGCTCTTGCTCGTTCATGGCTTTCCGCAGCAACTCCGTTTGACTCGCCTCGAACTCCGTCTGTTCAAGCCGCGGATCTCCCGCCATCTCGTTCTCTAATTCGCCGGCCGTTTTCAGTGAGGCCAGGTCGATGCGCTCTTCCTCGCCCATCACCACCCAGTACCGCTCGGCATTGGTCTCGTTTTGGAGCAAGACCGCCCTGGGGTGCACCTCGCGCAGCGTAAGATTGCTCATCACTTCGCTGTTGAGATAATACGTCGCCGCCGGACTCGTCGCCGTCTTCAGGACAGCCGTCGCACGCGGATCGGTTGGGCCAGCCGCGACCGCGCCCAGCAAATCGATATTGATGCCTGCATCTTTGGCCATCTTGATTTCTGTACTGGGCTCCGGGGGCGGCGGCGGGGGCGGGGCCTCATTGCTAATGCGCGCGGCCTCGCCAAATAGACCGCTGTCGAGAATGGGCGCGTACGCGTCTTTCGGCGCAACCTGTGCGATGTCCAACGACGCCGAGACATCGACACCCCCGGCGCCGTCGCGTGCGACATCCAACCCGCCGGAGTCGAGGATAGCGAGAATGACCCAAACAGCCACAGCGGCGACCAGCACTGCCAGCGCAAAATCCAGCACCAAGAAGGCCTGGCGTATCAGGAGTGATTTCAGCATCGTTGGACCGGCTTCTTTCCGTCAATCCCCACAAGTGACGGCCGCTGCTTGGTTGCCCCGGCACATACTGAGCAAACGATGAGCGGCCCCCAGCGGATGACCCCCCGGCGTCCAGCGCGCCTGAGCGCGCCTCGAACCCCGCGTGCAGTCTACTGAATCGACCCTCGTGACACCAACCGCGCGCAGGGATCGCCCCCCTTCTCCTCCGCAAGCTCCTGCGTGTGCGGCAGGCGTCTCATACGCAACAAGCCCTCACCCAAAGGTGAGGGCTTGACGGCATCTGCAATGCTGCCCGCGATGGCCCGCGGACCTGGACTATTCGGATGACTTCGGCACGATCTTGAACGTCGGCGCGTCTTCGGGCACGTCCTGCTTTTGGAATCCCCTGCGGTCTGCTTCGCGCACATACTCCGCGAAATCTTCCAACAGCACCGGTCCAGGCTCCGGAGCCGACTTGCCCTGCTGCTTTGCCTCCGCCACCTTCTTCTCATAGATGGCTTTTTGGACGTCGAGGAATCCAGCGGCGCCGGCCATGCTCACCGGCTGTACATACCGCTTGCCCGTTTCCTCGTCCGCCGTTACCTTCAACACGCCACGCGGGCCGCCGAAGATGGTACGGTCGAGGATTTTGTGGTCCGACATGAACAAGACGAATTCCTCGCCCACCGGCAAGCGCGGCATGCCGTGCGCCGTGACGATTACGCCATTGATGCGGCCGCCTGGAACGGTCATGGTGACATCGCTGTCTTTATTCAGCGTCCCCTTCAAGCT
>CAZLBS010000019.1:3643-12788 GCA_964557505.1 uncultured Nitrospiraceae bacterium
GCTCGAGTCGACGGTCAGCGTGATGTCCGTCACGATGCGCCCGAGAATCGGATTGTCCGCCCAGCGCGGCTCTCGCGCCTTAACGGTGGCAACCACGACGTTCTCGGATTTCGAGACCATTTCATCCGTTGTCACGGGAATCGGCATCGTCGCCCCCGCCGCCGGCATCAACGCGATAAGCAAGAGCAGACCTGCAATGGCCGCGCGCTGGAGCGTGCTGACCCGGCCGCTGGGAAGGCGTCCGAACACGGCAGCGACCACCAGCACCGCTGCCAAGCACAGCAACAGCGAAGGCATGAAGGGCCCGGTCATTCCTTGGTACAACGCACGCGCACTCCACAACAAGGCTGGATATTCCAGCAACACATCTGCCATCCACGGACCCATCCGGTAGTAGGCGTCGGCGAGCGCGCCGCCAACGCTTGTCGGCAGGAGGATACTATCGCGAAACGCCCGAATGCCGTCGCCCGGCATAGGCCCAGATGGCATGCCGCCAAACGGGGCCGCGGCGTCCTCTTCCTCTTCATCCTGGGTTCCACCCTGCTTGGACAGCCCGCCAAATCCGCCAGTGCCGCCATCGCCCGTGCCGCCGCCTACGTCGCCTCCATCGGCGCCGCCGGGCAAGAAAATCCCCCCCACCGGAACAACCGGCGGCAACAGGCCGGGGATGTCCAGCGGCGGCAGGGGCGGCGGAGGATTGGGATCCGCGCCATCGCCAGTACCCGTGCCAATGATGAGGTTCAACGGGCAGGCCACGTCGTTCGGAGTCCCAAACATCGGATCCGACGGCAATTGCTGCGCGAGCGTCAGCCCGGATTCACGGCTCACCACCTGCTGGCGTACTGGATCAAAAAACAGCGGCGTTCCGTTGAGCGCCACTGCGGTGTTGCTTATGTCCTCAATCTGGATGTTGACGACTTCGTTGTAGATTTCGGGCGGAAAGGCGCTAAAGTAAAAATCGTCGTCGCGTGCCGTAAACTCTGTGCTCGAATCATTATCACCATCGTTGGCATGCATCGAGTCGAAATCGGCGCCCGACGCCACGCTGTTCTCGTCATCGGGGTTCCGGATCGAGAAACCCGGAAAGACTAGCCCATTGATGGCTACGGCCAACATCCGGTAGTCGGGCGAATACAGCTCGCCATCCTCCGTTTCCAATTGCCGCCGCAGCCCCAGCAAGTCGAAGCGCCCCCGAAGGGCCGGCGCGTTGTTGGTGTACAAGCTTGACATCGTGCTGAAGATAGGGACCGTACCCGCAAATTCTGGGGCCTCGCCCGGCGCGAAAGCCGGCCGCGTATCCGCGAGGGCAACGATGTGCGCGCCAGCAATAGGGGCTGACTGCAATCCCGGCCGCGCTTCCGTCCGAATCTCCTGGCTGATGGTGAAGTCGTCGTCGAATTGGTCTTCACGCGGGTAGAGAAATTGCACTCCTGCAATGTCGTCAGGGGCGAGATCGGCAAAGCCAATGGAGCCCGTCGAGGCGCCCGGCTCAGCCGTCAAGAAAACGGCCGGCGCCATGGTAGGCGTGACGCCGATACGCTCCAACGTGCCATTCGGCCGCGTGAACGGAAGCACGGGCCGCTCGGCGGGAAATGCCAACCCCGGCCCCACGATCACAACATCCGTGAGATTGTTGAGGGGCGTCTCTGCCAAACCGCTTGCGAAGCCTGCCGCAAGAGTCATCGCCGGCGCCAGCAACTCGGGGCCCGTAATGTCTATCCCAGGCCCAAGCGGCGCGGGCGAACGGAAAGCAGCGGTGTTCACGAGTATGTCCATGTCGAGGATGCGCGGTCCCTCGACGAAGAGAAGATTCGGCGAGAAGGGATCCGCGACGAATCCCTCATCCGCAATCACGGTCGATATTACGGTAAAGAGCAAGTCTTGTAAGGTGTCGTTGTCGATAAAAAGAATCGAGTTGTAAGGGTCGGGCGCGATGGCTCCATCCACCTCAACGAAGTCGCCAGGACTCAACAGAAACGGGATGGGGCCGGCCGTGCGCTGAAAGCGAAAGGAGATAAACGACCCGAGCACATCTTCCCATTGGTTGAAGCCCGCGATGATTTCCGCCTCTTCCGCCAGCGTCGTGCCCGAGACGAGAAAGTCTCCGCCCACTTGACCAAAATCCCGGGTCTGAAACGTGAACTCGACCCCTTCTTCGACGATTTCACCGCCTTGCAGGAAGTCTTGCACGTCGCCATCACCGTTCACATCCATCTGAAAAATCTGCCAGATGAAGAACTCGGGATTGTTTTCAGGGTTCGTGAAGAAGCCCTGCGGGAAAAACGCCTGGGCCTGCCAGGAGGCGGCGAATGCAAAAACACTGGCCGCCAGCAGCATCCTGAAGCGGCGTTGGCTATGGCTGCGCGTCATCATTTCAGCGTGTGCTTCCCTTGCTTCGCGCCGCAACCGGCGCCTCCGTTCCCATCCCACTTCGCGGCAGCCGTGGCTTAGCTGCTGCGCCGCGGCCGCGCGCCCTGCCGGCGTGCACCGATGATTAAGGCCGAGAAGGCCGCCACGATCAGCAACCCGAGTTCTGGCCAGGCTGTCAGAAAGACGAGCGGCGTCACCATGAGGCGCACGAGAGCCGCGGCCCAAGCGTGCTGCGCCACCCAATCCGCAACCGGCGGACTCAGGCGATAGTAGGCATCGACGAACGCGGCGCCCGGGGCATGACTTAGGAGCGCACCGTCGCGCCATGCCCGAAGCGCGTCGAGTTCTGGGGCCAGGTTCGTGCCATAGGCCGCCGTTGCGATGAAGCAGGGCGAGGGCGGACGCCCAATTGCCGGGTTCTTGAACACGACCACGCCCGCTGACACCGGCTCGCTCGAAAGCGTCGGATCTTCCAGGCCGCCTGTGTCAGAAACGAGATTCTGCACTTCGACGTCGAACTCGCCGACGACGGGCAAGCCACCTGCGGGAATGTCGATAACGGCCACACGGCTCGCCTGTCCAAGACCCCGCTCGTTGCGGTCATCGATCGCATCCGCGTCTTCAATGGGGTCGATGTTGCGTACCAGCAGAATCGGCATCGGCACCGACAAGATGTCGTTGTCGTTGGCCGCCGTAACGGGATCCACATTCGGCGGCGGATCGCCATTCACCGTAAAGCGGATCTCGATATTGGGAAGATCGTTGAGGTTTACGCCCAAGACCTTGATCGGGAAATCCTCGTTCGTCAATCCGACGCGCTCATCAGGACCAAAGCCGGGAGCGGGTTCCGTCCCGTTGGGAAAGACCGACATGCCCGAGGGGCCGCCAACCGACACGATGTCGATCAAGTCCGAGTTCGAATCGGACTGATCCGTCGCTGCGTCGATCACCTCGATCGTCAGCGGACCTGCGGCGAACGTCAGGTCTTCGTCCAAGACCACCGTAATTTCGCTGCCTTCGGCGTTTACACTCACATCCGCGGCATTGATGAGCTGGTCATCGAGGAAAACCACCGGCGCGGCGCCGAAGTCCTGCCCAAGAATCACGAAGGTGAAGTCTTCGCCCGCGCCGACGCTCGCCGTGCGTGCATCGCCCGTTGCCGGAATCAGCGAGCGCGAGGCGCCCGTAATCATCAAGTCGATGACCGACAGCAAATCGTCTCGCGTAAAGGAGCGTTCCGTCTCCGTATTCGTGACGGTGAGTTCGAGCGGCCCGCGGGCCAAGAGCACATCCGGCTCGAGCACGACCGTTATCTCCGTGCCCTCATCGTTGCTCGATACCGCGTCCGGATTAAAGATGAAGTCGAACCCTTCCGAATCGGTCAGCCGCACCAGGGGGTCAGCGCCGAACTCCGCGCCAAAAATGGTAATGGTGATATCGCCCGCCCGTTCACGCGGAATCTCAGCGATGGATGTCCCCGTTATCTGCGGCTGCTCGAAGACCGAAATCAGATCCGCCCGCGTGGCCGAGTCGCCCGTTGCCGGATTCTGCACGGTCAACACCACAAAGTTGCCCGCGAAGGTAATGCCGTCGGGCAGCGTCAATGTAATGAAGGTTCCCGCTGGATCCACGCTAGTGATTGGAATGGGAATTCCATCGAGCAACACCTGCGGGTTTGCTCCGAGGCCGGACCCCGCGATTTGGAACAGCAGGCCGCCTTGTGGATTCGACGGCACCTCGCGTGGGTTCACGTTGTCGATCACAACGGGCGTGGTAAGCGCCGGGTTGATCGTGATTACGCTCGTCGCGACGGCACGGCTCGCTTGCGTACGGATGAAGCGCAGGCCGCTCGGGTCGGGCGGGTCTTTGAACATCGTCACATAACCGATGGCGCGCGAGCCCCAGGGGAATTCATTGAACAACTCGAATTCGTCGGGCTCGGCCAATCCAGGCGGGAAGGTGTCGGGGTCTGGGGCACTGGGCGTCGGCGGCCCCCATGAAACCAACCCGATCTGAAAATCATCGCCAGCTTGCGCAGCCGGAGATGTGCGCACGACGATGAAGAAGTTCGGCCCGTCATTCTGTGTTTCTTCTGCCAAGAACAGATCCGGGCGCTCGCCGGCGCATTCCAAAATGCCCTGCTCGTCCACGTTCGCGAAATAATCAGGCACCCACTGACGGCGGCTAGGCTGCAACTCAAGCCCGCGGTTTGCGCCGAGGACCGGCGCATCATCGGTGCCGGGCGAGGAGAACACAAGCTTGTACTGAATGCCCGGCTCACCCTCGACACCCACGCGGAATGGCGGGTAGTCCAACTCCACTGGAATGTCGATGTCCGGATCAAACACGCCCAGCCGGTTGTCCTCGTCGAAGCGGTTGTCCCGGTAGAGCGCGATCCCGCTGAACTGCCCTTCCTCAGGGTTCTCGATTTGCAGCGGCAAGAGGTCGATGCGGGGCTCGAAGTCGCCGTCATTGCCGACATCGTAGAACTCGAGCGTCAATTCTTCGAGGAAGCTGGGATCCTTCACAATAAGCCAGGGGCCATCCGCGGGGCCTGCCCCTTCAAGCTGGCTCAACAAGGTCAGGGTGTCCGCTGAATTTGACGCAATTTCCCACGAAACGTAGCGGCTGTCGATGAGGAAAAAGCCGGCATGCTCATTGAGCGCCCAACCGGCATTATCCACCACAAACGTTGCATTGCCGCCGCCCTCGGCTTCGTTTCCTTCCCCGTTGTCTGGGATGCCCGCTACCGAGAAATCGGAAAACGCTTCGCATCCACGGTTGGTGCGCGATGCCACGCCCACCACAGGGATCGTGTCGTTAGGCCGGATCTGCTCTTGAATGTCCGTCAGCGAAACAAACGTCGTCGAGATGGACGCGATGATGTTCTCGACACCAAAGTAGTCCTGCACGGGATTCTCTTCCGTGTTCCGAATATCGAGCGCGTCAGGCGCAAAATCGACCCGCGGGAAGATGCGAACGCCTGCTTCGCGGAAGCCGCCCTCCCGCTCAGGAAGCGTCGCCGGCACAATCGCGCGAAACTCTTCGAAGCGCTTCAAATTGGGCGAGGTGCGAATGATCAAGAACAGGTCATCGCCGATGCTGCCCTGTGCAGCCAGCACCTTCTGCTGCCGCGACTTTGCAGCTACCTGCTCCTGGACCGCATCGAGGTCAACCAGAACGGGCTCTTTCGTCGAGACGCTCTTCCCGCGCTGACGCTTCGACCAAGCCGCTTTCGGCGCCGCGTCCAACTCCTCAGCGTTCACGGCGCGCAGCCCTGGCGCATTCTTGGAGAAGAAACCTTCACGCCCTTCGCCGTAGCCGCTCCCGATCTGCCCGGTGTCGCTACCCGACGTGGGCGCCGTGCGAATGTCTGACGCCGGAATGGGCCATTGACTTTGCGGGCGCAAGACCAACACCCAGCCGACATCGTTCTCGTCGACATCGCCATCGCCGTCGAGGTCGTCGGCAACGCCATCCCCATCGAGGTCGAGGGATTCTGGGGCGTCTTCCCAGCGAAGCCCTTCCAGCGGAAGGGGCGTATCAGCGCCCACGATCTCAGACAACCCGCGGTATTCGCCGTCGCCGTCCTGGTCTTCCAGTAGCGCGACGCCGGAAGTCGGGGAGACACCATTCGGGTCGAGCGGAAGCAAATCATCCGGCGTGAAATCATCGCCGACAAATGCCACTGTAATCTCTTGCAAGCGCTGATTGGCAAAGCTAAACACGAACGGATCGTCGACGCCGCTGAAGTTGAACCCCAGCATGGCCGTCGGGCGGCTCAAGGTGGGGATGCGCTGCCGCAGCAAACGCGCCGTCCGATCTTCGATTTGCCAATTGCTGGCGGAGGGATATTCGCCCGCCGGCAAGGACGATGGCGGCGTCTGGAAAGGCAGCCACGTATCGAAGGTCGGGATGGTTTCCGGCGAACGAATGTTGGGCAAGGCATAAAACGATGAACGGGGCCCAAGCGGCGGCGTATCGAACACGGAATTGAAGAACGGCGCGGTTTCGTATGGGAATTGGAAAATCAACTGCGAATCGTCCACGGCAGTTGGAAAGCCGAGCAACGACGTGCCGCCAAGAATCACGAACGTCCTCAGAAAGGGTTCCTCTTCGAAATAGAATTCTTCTTGCTTGATTCCGAAGGGGTCAAGCCACAGGGGCGCGTCAAATCCCGAGTAAAAGACATTGCCCGCCCGTGCCAGTTCATTGTTTGAGTTGTACGTCATGACGTAGTTATGAATTTCAAAGCCGCTTCGTACGGGCTTTGAATAAATGGGCTGAATCGTGCGCTCATGCCACCATGGCTCGCCGACGTTTGGCTCATCGGCACTGCTGAGTTCATCCCACCGGCGGTCGCTCTGCCACGGCGTGATCACCTCGGCGCTGTTCACCGGAGTGCCGTCGCTGGAAGACTGGCTCGCGAAGAGGATGCCCCCATCAAAATTGTTGGAGAACGAGTTGAAGCGCCGCGGTTCGATGAACGCGCGGAAGTCCGCGCCAGGACGAATGCCCGTGCCATCGCCCGGAATGCCGCTGATGTCTTGGAACCCGGAATCGGGCCGGATGACCACGAAGTAGTCCGGAACCAATTCAGAACTGACCGTGTCGCCGTCTTGGTCTTCGAGGACGTCCGGCGTGATTTCCAGGCCGCGCAGTTCGTCGATGCTTTCGGTGCGCGCGCCAAAGGCAAAACGCAGGCGCACCTTCCACCAGGGATCTCCTCCGCCCGGCGGAAAGGGAATGTATTCAAACCCCGGTTCAAACGCATCGACCAAGAACTCGCTGCCCAAGGCATCCAACACTTCATCCGGGTCTGTCACGTTGAACAGGAAGTCCGGAATCATAGAAACGTCCGTAAGCGTCGCCCCGCCGTCCGCGTTCGCTGTCGGGATGTCGAAGAAACCATTGTTGTTCGTGTCTTCAAACAACCAAACCCCGTTGAACGAATAATCGAGGCCAATCGCCGTGGTAGTGCCTGCGTCAAAAATGCGCGTGCCGCGCCCGGTGAAGCGCTCAAGCGCAAGCCGCGGATCAAACCCGCCATTCCCAGGGGGTCCAAAAGGGTCGGCGCCGATGTCGGTCAACACAACGTTGACTTCGCGAATCTCGCTAATGAGGTTGTCGTCTCCGTCGACCGCGCGAAACTTGGGCGCGAAGGGAATGCCCGCAATCTCTTCCGGCAACGGCAATGGCGAATCGAACTCGGGAGCAGAAGTCTGAACATCCACGCGCGGATCTTGGTCGTACAGCCGCCCGGGCAAGGCATGCGCGTTAATCTTGATGACCGGAAACCACGACTCTTGGGCCGGAATCGTGCGGTTATACATCCACTCGCCCGTAACAAAATTGATGGTATTGCCCGGCAAGTCAAAGCGGGGCCGCAAGTGCTCGTCGAAGGGCGTATAGATAAACGGAATATGATTCCAAACATTGGGCTCATCGGGGCCATTGATTACATTGACCGGACTGCCCGTCGCATCGAATACCGAGAAAGAACTTGAATACGCGTTCTCATTCTCGACAGGGAATTCGGGGATCGAATCGATGGGATCACCCTCTTCATTCCGGGGCACGACGCCAAACTCATCGACGGCGTCGAAGAACAGCACGCGCGGCCGAAACGACACGCCCGAGCGCAGCACCGCGGAAGGGCGCATCGCAATAATGATGGTATCGCTCGGCGCGCCGGCGCCATTGATCAAGGCAAAGGGAGTCGGCAGTTGGCGCAGGTCGGGGAAAGTAATTGAAACGCCGCCACCGAACTCGTTTTCGAACGCAACATCGCCCCCCTCGTTTTCGGCTTCGACCGGCTCAATATGAATGAGGTTATCGATAAAGAAGCTATCCAGCACGATGGCATCGTCGTCCGGATCGGACTGAAAGTTCGCAAAGATGCCGATTTCGCGAATGTCTTCAATGAGAGGAATGAGCTGCACGTAATCGCGGTCTTCCGCGTCGACCTCGATGGTAAAATCGAGACGGCGGCCGAAGCGCGTGGCAGGCGGGTCGTCATCGGACGTAATCGTGACCGCGAACAACGGCACCCAGTCATGCAGCGGAAGAAGGGCGCCCGTGTTTTCGGCGTTCTGATCGCTGCCGACCAGATTCGTGATTTCGATGCTGGCCGTCGGCGGACCCTCCTGCGCAACGGCGGGCGCCGCAAGAATGGCCATTGCAACAATACCGGCGAACGCATACGCGGCATACGCGCGTCCGCGCCACATGCTTCCACCCGAAGTCCACGCTTCACGGCAAACCACAATCACGGCTGGCATCCTCCGGCTGGAAGTCCCGACGCTCCCGCCCGTGTCTTCGTCTGTTCGGCTCACGGTGTCCTCAAACGCCTCGTGGCCATCGCCGGCGTTTGCCGTCAAGCGCTGTGTCATACCCGCGTCCCGGTGGGCCCCGCACCCCAATGCCCGGTTCTCGACACTGAATCTGTCCCCAGGCGCCGCGCCTGTCTACCCAGGCAGCCTACGTCAAGGACGCCCGGTGCGTCCACCCCCTGGCAAACACCGCCTTAGGCGCCTGCTCTACCCCTGCGCCGAAGCCACGCGAAATGGCACGAAGCGCGGCTGCCGGGCAGGGTCACCTTATAGCATAGGGCCTGAATCGTGTCAACAAAGAAAGGATATGCAATGCCTTTCCATTGTTTGACTTAAGCCATGCCGGCAAGGTGCGCGAGCTGCGTCTTGTTCTCCACTTGTAAAGAGAATACAAGGCCGCAAAAAGGGGCACGTGACGGGCTCCATGGTGTTGGCGGATGGTT
>CAZLBS010000019.1:12798-16006 GCA_964557505.1 uncultured Nitrospiraceae bacterium
TTCGCGTGGGCCGTGGCCGGGCCGCCCGCGAGTGGTGCAAGGGTCATGTCTCGACATCGTACTCATCAGAGGCTGTCCACACTACCGGCTGGACGACGCCCGCATTACAATCCGTCAGCTTCTCTCATGGCCCGGCCGTCTCTCATTGCGTTTCACGTGCACCGGCAGCCGCTACGCCCGCGACCGCATGCTCACGCTCAGATGGATAGAGCGTATGGTAGGCGGCGTAATTAGCCAGGACGCGCTTGACATAGTGCTTCGTTTCGTCGAAGGGGATCACGTCGACGAAGGAAGCGACATCGATGTCGCCATAGCGGCGCAGCCATTTGTTGACGTTGCCGGGCCCAGCGTTGTAGCCCGCAAGAGCGCGGGCAAGGTTGCCGTCATACCGGTCGAGCATCCGCCGAATGTAGACGGCGCCGAGCCGCAGCGAATGCCCCGGGTGCATCAGGTTGGACGTGTGCTCGGGCTCGATCCGGCTGTCGGCCTCGGCGAGCCATTCCGCCGTGCTCGGCATCACCTGCATCAATCCCGAAGCCCCCGCGTGCGACGTCAGGCCCGGGCGAAAGGTGCTCTCTTGACGGCCAATGGCCAACAGCAGATAGGGGTCCACGTTGAGTTCCGTGCCGAGCGCGCGAACGGTCTCCCAATGCACGAGGGCGTAGTCGAGACGCAGGCGGTCCTCCGACGGGCGGCCGCGCTCGCCGACCCCCCAGTTCGCTGCATCAGCATATTGGCTGGCGCTATAGGCAAATCCCGCCGCGGCCAAGGCATTGTAGACATCGCGTGCAGCGGCCCCCGCTGGCGGCTCGAGCAGGAAGCCGAAGGCATCCCACTCCCCTTCCTTCAGGCCATGCGCGCCAAGAAAGGCCATGCGCCGGTACGCGGCCGATTCCGTAACAGATGAAGGCAAGCCTGCCGGGCCGCTGACGGCATGGATGAGAGGCCTCACAAACGACTCGCCCCGCGCCACCGGCAGCGGTCCGCCGGCGTCGCCGCCCTCGAGTTGGGCCAACGCTTCGGCGCAGCGGTGGGCATAAAAGTCTCCCGGACGCCAGCTTGCCCCCTGCCTAAACGCCATGCGCGCCGCCTCGACGTTGCCCTGCGCCTTTTCAAGCTCGCCAAGCCGGAACCATCCTTCCCCAGCGGCACGTGCATAAGGCCATTCGGCATGCAACTGCGCAAACAGGGCGCGCGCCTCATCGAGGCGGCCGCGTTCTACTTGAATCACGGCTGCCGCCAGGAGACTGTCATCGGCTTTGCGGTGTGCCGGGCATGACGCCGCCAGTTCGACGTGCGTCTCGACGGCGCTTCCGAGTTCGCCCGCTTCCTCGTAGGCTTCCGCAAGCCACCACAGGGCATCGCCCGTCTCGCGCGTATCGCCGGCCGCGCCCACCAGCAAGTCGGCCAACGTCCTGGCACGCCCGAAATTGCCCCGGCTGGCCTGCTGCCGCACCCCATATGCCAAGGCAATCCGCATCCAGGATTTGTCGAGCGCCTGCGCCCGGGCGTCCGCACTGGGCGAGGCCGCCAGCAACAGCGACTGCATCCACGAAACGTCTTGCTTGCTCAACTCGTTCGCTGCCATCGCGGGCAACAGGCCGGCCAGCATCTTGCCTGCATCGCTCGCGTGTCCAGCCCGGGCATGCCCAATCACGGCAAGCAACTTGTCATCCGCAGATGGCGAATGCATCAGCATCCGCGACGCCTCCAGGCGGGGCTTGTAGTAAAACGTCGTCTCGACCACATGGCGGAAATGCCCGTAACTTGCGGGGTCATCCGGCGCCAGTGCAACGCGATTCTCGGCTATGGCCCACTGCACGGCGTCGTACCACCAGGGGTCTGCCTCCTCGAGAACCGTATGCGGGGCCCGCTCGAAATGCCTGGCAGCCGCCGCGTGCTCCTCTTCACCCGCCAAGATGACGCCAAGCGTGAAGTGCGCCAACCGGGCCGCGCCCGCATCGAATGCCTCCTGCTCGAGAAGGGCCTGCAATTGGCTCACCGCGGTCTCTTCTTGGCCAGCGGCGGCACGTACTTCAGCCTGGCGGATGCGCGCGTAGGGCGCCAATGGCCCGCCGGCGGCAGCGGCTTCCTCGAACGCCTCATGCGCTTCGCGATACTTGCCTGTGCGGTGGAACTCGGTCCCTTCAAGAAACGGCTCAGCGCCTGGAAGGCTGGCCGCACGGGCCAGCTCACCTGCCGTCAACACCATCATCACCATCAGGACAGGCCTTATCATCTAAGTGCTCCTTCACGCGTTATTCGCTATTGCCGCCGCGATTGTACCCCGTGCTGCCCACTTTCGCTAGGGCCTCTTTCGCGGCCTCCGCTTCTCTGTTATGCTGCGGCATGGCCCCCTCAGGTGCGCGGGGGCCCAGGCTGCCGCGGGGGTTTTCCGAAGCACATGGTGAAGGTCGCTTGTATTGGCTGTGGAAGCCGCCAGCACATGCATGCAGAAGCGTTGGAGCAGCGGGGCGACATCACGTTCGTAGCACATTGCGATGCTGACGCCGAGAAAGCCGAAGCGTTCGCCGAGCGCTTTGGCGGCGCCGCCTGCGCCACCTGCGAAACCCTCTACGACCGGCACAAGCCCGAAGCCGCATTCATCGCCGTGCCGCCCGATGGTCACGGCAACATTGAAGAACAAGCCTGCAAACGCGGCATACACCTGTTTGTCGAGCACCCGCTCGGGGTCGACCGGGCCGCGGTCCGGCGCATTAATGCAGCTGTGCGCACGTCGAAAGTCATTACCTCCGTTTGCATGCCATGGCGCTACTACGACACCGTCGCCCTGGCCCGCAAGAGCCTCAAGGGAAAGGTCATCACGCTAGTCCGCGGATGGTGTCATGGCTCGGTAGAGGGCGAAGGCGCTGATTGGCGGCGAGACCTCGACCGCTGCGGCGGACAATTTCACGAGCAAGCGGCCTGCATACCCGACATCGTGCGGTACTTGTGCGGCGAGGTCGGCGAGGTGTGCGCCATTGGTTCGCGAGGGGGCCGTCACCAGACCGGCGGCGACACCATCTACGACAGCACCTCGGTCGCCCTGGCCCTGAAGAACGGCGCGGCAGGAAGCATTACCGCTACCGTCGCCGCCGCCTGCGGCGAAGGGGCCGGCGTTGAAATCATTACCACTGAAGCCACCTACGTCATCGACCAAGGGGCGCTCACCATCGGGCGGGCCGCGTACTTCGACTCGATCATGTCG
>CAZLBS010000020.1:0-14480 GCA_964557505.1 uncultured Nitrospiraceae bacterium
CAATGCCGCTGTGTACCATCTCGCGCACTTCCCAGCAGCCGGGCGCGGAGTGGCCCTGGTTCCCCATTTGGGTGACCACGCCGGTGCGCTCGGCCATGGCGCGCATTTTGGGTGCTTCGCCAACCCAGTGGCACATGGGCTTCTCGACGTACACATGCTTGCCGAGTTCCATGCAGGCGAGAGCGGCCGGTGCGTGCATGTGGTCCGGCGTCGCAACAAGTACGGCGTCGATGTTTTGATGCTCCGCATCGAGCATGCGGCGGTAGTCGTGAAACCTCGGTGCTTCCGGGTAGCGGGCCATCGTTTGCGCTGCGCGGTCGAAATCAACATCGCACAACGCCACGATGTTTTCGCGGGACATGGCGCGCAAGCAGGCCGCGCCCTGGCTCCCGGAGCCAATGGACGCGAGGTTCAACTTGTCATTCGCGGAGACCCGCTTCGTGTGGGGGCCCGTAAGCGTTGCGGCCACGGCCAGCGAAGAGCCAAAGAAAAACGAGCGGCGTGAAATGGGCATAACGGCGATATCCTTTAGTGGCATGATGATGCTGCACGGATGAGAGTGCTTGTTACGACCGCTTTTGCTTGCTGCATGGTTTCGGCGCGCGGAAACAATTGGTAGTAATGCACTATGCGGATTAACCGTAGGGGCCTTCAAACTATCAAATCAGTCATTCTTCATGGATTGATGTAGGCACCAACCACAAGTATTCCCAGAATCAAGGCATAACTTCTCGGGTTCGATCTCGGCCGAACATCGCCAACCGTAGTGAGGGCCAGACTCTCCGCACAAGGCGCATTCATCCTCTTCAACATCATGGGCTTCCACATCGCAAGAAGGACACTCAACAATAGTGGGGCTGTCACCATCGTGATATACGGCGTATTCACCAACCTCTTTCGCGCGCTGGCGCCCATTGAAAACGAGGTCTCCATACTCCCATTGCTCACCACAGCTTGAACATCGAAACTCTTGCTTCCAAGGATCTTTCTCCAATGGAATGACCGGCTTTATTAGATGGGATTCACACATCTCGCATCTAGCAAAATCAGCGTTCTTCGCCGCACTGCCGTACTCAAATTCGACATTCGACATGAGTTCAGCACAAGCGCGTCTCTCCGCTTCGTAGATTGCCTCCTCATTAAGCCAGCTAGACCAAGCTTCTGGGGAAAACAGTGATTGAGGATCAATCTCCAAATATTTGCGTGAGAAAGAGCACGCTATCTTGAAGCACGTCAGAATGTGCTCCCGCACTGCGTCTGCATGAAGTTTGTCCGTATCATAATAGTGTTCAATCTTGTTCCGGTAGCGCCCAACTTTGTCCAGAGCCTTCCAGTCAACCCTTGATTTCGAGGCTCTTGAATCGTTCTCGGATCTGCTGAACATCTACAGTCTTCTCACCTTTTCCAACCCAGCACACGCCACCATCTGGAGTTCGCTGTGGAAGTATTCACTGCTTTAAAAGCGCTTCGTCTTCAGCTTTGCTCAATTCGCTCAGCTTGTGCTTGAACAGAAGAAGTAGGCCTGCGAAGACGTTCCTGACGGCCCCTAAGAGTCTTCGGTCCTGCTTTGTTTGATAATCCTCCATGCCGATTTCCATGGAGTCAATGGCGTTCTTCAAGATGCTCACGCTACCGTCCCGTCTCAATATGGATCTTTGCAAAGACTATCAGTCTACATTCGCGCCCACTACAGTTAAACTTACCTGCTATTGCCCCCTAGTCAGTTTGGTCATTTCGTAGGGCAAGCACCTAGAGGTGCGCATAGACTCAGTTTATGCGCATCTTTTTCTTAAAGCGACTGGGAGAGCAATAGTGAAACTGCGAGGCGACATATGCACCTTGCGCCCATGGCGTGAGGGCGACCAGACGGGCCTCATTTCCAATGGAAACGACGTGCGCGTGGCGGAGAAGCTAAGCGACAATTTCCCGCATCCGTACACCCGCGAGGTCGCGGATGAGTTCATCGCCGAGTGTGAGGCGCACGAGGGGCCGCCGATGACGATGGCCATCACCCTCGGCGACGCGCCTGTTGGCAGCGTCGGCCTTATTCGAAGAGACAACGTACGCCGCTACGCGATGACGATTGCCTTCTGGCTGGGCTCGGACTATTGGGGACGCGGCCTCATGAGTGAGGCGGTGTCGCTCTTTGTGCCCTATACCTTCGATGCCTTCCCGGACATCACGCGCATCCAATCGACCGTCATCCACAACAACCCCGCCTCGGCACGCGTTTTGGAAAAGAACGGCTTCAAGCCCGAGGGCCGCATGCGTGAGTGCTTTTTCAAGAATGGTACGTTCTACGATGAACTGATCTTCGGCTTGCTCCGGCGAGAGCACAAGTAGTTTTCGCCTGGGAGGGACGGCGTCCTCGCCGTCCGAAACCCGTGGCCCGTGGGAAAGGGAAGTAGACTGATGGCGGCTGGCAATCTTCCGAGGGGAGCGCTTCTTGATGAACCGGCAATGACGATTCCCATCGGACGGCGAGGACGCCGTCCCTCCCAAATGTGCGCATGATCCCTCCCCTCGGAAAGGGGAGTCTTGCTCATGGAACTGAAGGGCACTATCTGCACGCTGCGCGAATGGCGCGACGAGGACAAGCCGGAGATTGTCCGCATCGCGAACAACCGCAAGATCGCGGGCAATCTTATCGATCGGTTTCCGCATCCGTACACCGCCGAGTCAGCGGACGAGCACATGGAGTGGGTCCGCAGAGAGAGCGACCCGCCGCGCCTGTTTGCCATCGAGCACGAAGGCAAGCTCGTGGGTGGCGCGGGGCTGCATCCCCAAGAGGATGTGCAGCGCTACATCATGCGCATGGGCTATTGGCTCGGCGAGGAATTCTGGGGACGCGGCATCGCGACGGAGGCCGTGAGTCTTATGGCGCCCTATGCCTTCGCGACGTGGCCCGGCATCGTGAAGCTGGAGGCCACGTGCATCCACACCAACAAGGCCTCGGCACGCGTATTGGAGAAGAACGGCTTCACGCATGAGGCCACCTTGCGAAAGAACTTCTACAAATTCGGCACGCATTACGACGAGTTGTTCTATACCCTGCTGCGGGAGGACGCCTGATCTTCGCGTAGCTACACCAGGAAGGCGTAGCGCAGGATGAGGGCGATTGCGATGACGGCCATGATCGGGTGGATGTCGCGGAAGCGGCCGGCCAGCGCCTTGACCACGACGTAGCTGACACAACCCGCGGCGATGCCCTCGGTGATGCCGAAGGCGAGCGGCATGATGATGACGGTGAGGAAGGCGGGCAGCGCCTCGGTGAAATCGTCCCACTGCACGCGGGCGAGCGGCTTCATCATCATGAGGCCGACCACGATGAGGGCTGGCGCCACGGCAGAATACATGGCCACGTGCGGGGCGGTGGGGTCCTCGCCCTACCCCATCGGCCCCACGTCTTGCCCCGCGATCTGCACGAGCGGGGCGAAGGGGATGGCGAGGATGAAGCACAGCCCGGTGACCACGGCAGCGATTCCGGTGCGGGCGCCCGCCGCAATGCCGGCCGCGCTGCCCTGGAGCCGCCGCTACTATGTGCACTTTAACCGCTCGCCGATTCCCCACATCCATCGCTTGCGGACGCAGCAAGTGCTTGTCACGCGTTCTACGGTTTGACCCATCTTTACGAATCCGTAACAATATGGGCCATTTCGTGTGAAAAAGCTGGAGCCGAGGGTATGCGCGGGACGGGCACGTTTCCCTGCGCGAAATGAGGGCGCGCCTTATGCCGGTCGATCCGAAAGTTACCGAAGAACAAATCCGCCAGGCGGAAGAGTTGCTGTTTTCTGGGAAGCCTCTCCCGAGCTTCGTGAAGGGACTGTTTGGCGGACTGTACGACGCCAAGCGCGTGCTGCCTTGGCCGTCCCCCTCGCAGGAGGAGCAGCAGCGCACGGAGGCGTTCATCGAGAAGCTGCGCGGCTGGTGCGCAAACAATCTCGACGGCGGCAAGATCGACCGGGACGAGGAGATTCCAGACGAGGTCATTCGCGGCTTGGGAGAGCTCGGCGTGCTGGGCTGCACCATTCCGGAAGCATATGGCGGGCTCGACTTTTCTCAATACGCCTATTGCCGCATGGTGGAAGAAGTGTCGCGCCATTGCGGTTCGACCGCGCTGTTCATCAACGCGCACCAAAGCATCGGCATGAAGGCGCTGCTGCTCGAGGGCAATCAGGAACAGCGCGAGGAATGGATGCCGCGGCTGGCGAAGGGCGAGATTCTCGCCGCGTTCGCTTTGACCGAACCGCATGCCGGGTCGGACGCGGCCGGCGTCGAGACGCGGGCGGTGTACGATGCCGAGCGCGATGTCTACATCTTGAATGGCCAGAAACGCTGGATCACCAACGGCGGCATTGCGGACATCCTGACGGTGATGGCGCAGACCGAGGTCGATACGCCGCGCGGCAAGGAAGACAAAATCACCGCGTTCATCGTAACGCCGGACATGCCGGGCTTTCAGGTGCAGGATGTAGCCCTCGAGAAGTGCGGCATGCGCGGCACGAAGACGGCCCGCTTCAAGCTCGAGAATGTCGAGGTGCCGGCGAAGAACATCCTGGGAACAAAGGGACGGGGGCTCAACATTGCGCTGACCACGCTCAATTACGGCCGCGTAACGTTTGGCGCAGGCTGCACCGGCAATTCGAAGGATATGTTCGAACGGGCCATGAAGCATGCCGTCGAACGGGAGCAATTCAAGCGGCCCTTGGCCGGCTTCGGCATGGTGCAAGACATGCTGGCCCATATGGCGGCGCACATCTACGCGTCTGAATCGGCGACCTATCTCACAGCCGGGCTGCTGGACCGGGGCGAAGAGGATTACATGCTCGAGACGGCCATCGTGAAGGTGTTCTCGAGCGAGGTGCAGTGGGACACCTGCTACAAGGCCATGCAGATCTTGGGCGGCAGTTCGTTCTTCAACACGTCGCCTTTCGGCCGGTATATGCGCGACGCGCGGCTCAACACCATCGGCGAGGGGTCGAACGAAGTGCTGCGCAATTTCATCTCCGTGGTTGGCTTGCGCGACATCGCCATGAAGATGAAGGACGTGGCCGATGCGGCAAGTTCATCGCCGCTGGCGGCCGTGGGCAAGGCGCTCGGCTTTGGCATGAACAGCCTCGAAAAGATCCTCAGCGCGCCGCAGGTGCCCGTGCAGTCGCCGCAGTTGCAAGATGAGGCCGCGCAGCTGGGCAAGCTTGTGCGCCGCTTCTTCATCACGCTGCAGCGCCTCATCGCGGCGCACAAGGAGGACATCATCGAGCAGCAGCTGATTTTGAACCGGCTGACCGATGTCATTATCGCCATGTACACCGTGACGGCGGTGCTGAGCCGGCTTGATCGCGACTTGGCCAAGGCGAACGGCAACAAGGCCGCGCTCGACTTGGACCTCGCGAAAGGCAAGCTGTATTGCAAAATCGCCTTCGAAAAGGCTGACCAGAGTTTCGAGGGCTGCTTCAAGAATTTCGATGCCGAGCGCTACAAGCTCAGCGAACTGATGACCGGCGTCGACTAAGCCTGCATGCTGCTATGAGACATCCATAACGCCGCTGCCTTCAACGGGGCGAACTGGGGGAGCCTGCCTGCCCGTATGCAATCTGCAAAGCAAAAGGCGCAATCGCTGCGCGCGTTGACCGATGCCATTCTCGAACAGGAAGAGAAGCTCAAGGAAGGCGGGGGCGAAAAGGGACGGGCGCGCCAAAAGAATCTCGGCCGCATGACGGCGCGCGAGCGGGTGATGGGCCTGCTCGATGAAGACAGCTTTTTTTTGGAAGCCGGCTTGTGGGCCGCGTATGGGATGTACGAGGAGGTGGGCGGCAACGTCGTCGCGGCGGGCAACGTGGCGGGGGTTGGCCTCGTGCAAGGCAAGCCCACGATGATTATCGCCAACGATGCTACGGTCAAGGCGGGCGCCTTCTTCCCCATGAGCTGCAAGAAGATGCTCCGCGCCCAGCGCATTGCCTTCGAAAATGCCCTGCCCGTTATCTACCTGGTCGATAGCGCGGGCGCGTTTCTGCCCATGCAGGACGAAGTGTTTCCCGATGAAGATGACTTCGGCCGCATCTTCCGCAACAACAGCGTGATGTGTGCGGCGGGCTTGCCCCAGTACGCCGCGATCATGGGCAATTGCATCGCGGGCGGCGCCTATCTGCCGGTGCTATGCGACAAGCTGCTGATGACGGAAGGGAGCGGCCTGTATCTCGCGGGCCCCAATCTGGTGAAAGCCGCTATCGGCATGGACTATGAGGCGGAAGAGCTCGGCGGGGCCACCATGCACATGGAAATCAGCGGCACCATCGACTTCAAAGAGAAAGACGATGCTGCCTGCTTGAAGCGCCTCCGCAGCTTGATGGACATGCTGCCGAAAAAGTGGGATGCCGTTCCGAACAGTCATGGCGCACACAACATCCGGCCCGACCGCTACCCGGAAGAGGTGTATGAGATTGTCCCGGCAGGCGGCGGCGAGTATGACATGCGGGAGGTCATCCGCTGCATCGTCGACGCCGGAAGTGCCGAGGAATTCAAGAAAGACTACGGCCGCACCATCATTTGCGATTACGCCAAGATTGGGGGATATCCCGTTGGCATCGTGGCCAATCAACGATTGCGCTGCGAGTCGCCGACCGAAGGCATTCAAATCGGCGGCGTGATTTATGACGACAGCGCGGATAAGGCTGCACGCTTCGTGATGGACTGCAACCAGAACGAATTGCCGCTCATCTTCTTGCAGGACGTCTTCGGCTTTATGGTTGGCAAGGACGCCGAGGAGCGCGGCATCATTCGCTCGGGCGCCAAGCTGGTCAATGCCATGAGCAACAGCATCGTGCCCAAGATCACGGTTGTCGTGGGCGGGAGTTTTGGCGCCGGCAATTACGCCATGTGCGGCAAGGCCTACGACCCGCGCTTCATCTTCGCCTGGCCCAACGCGAAGTACGCCGTTATGGGAGCCGCGCAGGCTTCCAACGTTTTGTTTAGCGTGCAGAAGGCTGCCCTCGAAAAGTCTGGCGCCCCGTACGACGAAAACGACTTGAACGAATTGCGCGACAAGATTCGCGCACGCTACGAAGAGACTACGGAAATCACCTATGCTGCGTCGCGCGGCTGGATCGACGCAATCATCCCCCCGCACAAAACGCGCGAAATCCTCATCAACTGCCTCGGCCTGGTGACCCGCGACATGCCGAAGGCGCGGTTTCATACGGGCGTCCTGCAGGTATAGGGACTCAACGCGGAGACGCGGAGCGCGCGGAGGAATCGCACAGGCAATGCCGGGGGAAGAGAAGAGGGAAATAGTGCCGGATTCTCTCTCGGGCAAGGTCATAGGCTGCGCCATCGAGGTTCAGCGCCATTTGGGGCCTGGGTTGCTGGAAGGCATCTATGAGGAAGCTCTTTGCTATGAAATGCAGCGGCATGGGCTATCCGTGAAACGGCAGTATCCAGTACCCATCATATGCTAAGGACCAAACGCTCTCGGCAGATTTGTATTTTGACCTGCTCGTGAATGATGCGGTGGTGTTGGAACTGAAAGCGTTGCAGCGGATCGAGCCGGTGCACAAAGCACAGTTGCTTTGATGCCTGCGACTGAGCGGCAAGCACCTTGGTCTTCTTATAAACTTTCACGTGGAACGCCTGGTCAATGGAGTGACAAGAATTGTCAACAACTACTAGAGTTCTTACCTATCTGGCTCCGCACAACCTCCGCGGACTCCGCTTCTCTGCGTTGAGGGATGTTTCATGATCCGTATCGGCAATGCACAGGGGTTTTGGGGGGACGATCCGGATGCGGCGGCGCGGCTTGTGGCGCAGTGTCCAGACTTGGATTTCCTCACCATGGACTACTTGGCCGAGGTCTCGCTGTCGATCATGGCCTTGCAGCGGCACCGGGATCCTGCGGCGGGATACGCGCGCGATTTCGTCGAAGTCGTAAAATCGCTGGCGCCGTATTGGCGGGACGGCGGCACGATGAAGCTGATCTCGAATGCGGGCGGGCTCAATCCTGCTGCGTGTGTGGATGCCTGTGTCGCAGCCTTGCAGGAAGCCGGCGTGACGGGCAAAACGGTTGCGATGGTAGGCGGAGACGATGTGCTGCCGCTTATCCGCGCGATGGCCGAACGCGAACAAGACTTGTCGCCGTTTGATAATTGGGAAACGGGCGAGCCGATTGCGGAGAAGTTGGCGGCACTCAACACGGCGAATGCCTACATGGGCGCGGCGCCGATTGCCGAGGCGCTCGCGGAAGGCGCGGACATTGTTATTACGGGACGGGTCGCCGATCCAAGCATGGCGGTTGGCCCGTGCATGCATGCGTTCGGATGGGAGGCCGATGCATATGACCGCATTGCGGGCGCGACCATTGCGGGACATCTCATCGAGTGCGGCACGCAAGTCTGCGGCGGCATCTCCACCGAATGGCTCGGCATGCCCGACCCGGCGCACATGGGTTTTCCTATCGTCGAAGTGAGTGAAGACGGAGCCTGCGTCGTCACGAAACCGGAAGGCACGGGCGGCCGGGTCACAGCATGCACGGTCAAAGAGCAATTGCTATACGAAATCGGCGACCCAGAGCATTACATCAGCCCCGATGCTACGGTGAATTTCCTGCGTTTGTCCGTTGATGAACTGGAAGAGAACCGGGTCAACGTTTCTGGGGCGGGTGGCGGCGCGCCAACGGACATGTACAAAGTGAGTGCGACCTACCAAGAAGGATACCGCGCTTCAGGCCAACTCACCCTATTCGGGCGCGACTGTTACAAGAAGGCGAAACGTTCCGGCGAGGTCATCCTGTCCCGGGTGAAAGAGGCCGGCTATCAATTGGCCCATGCCAACATAGAGGTCATCGGCGCCAACGCCTGCGCCCCGGGCGTGGCGCGGCCTCCGAAAGGCCTGATGGAATGCGTGCTGCGGGTGACCGTTTTCGATCCCCGCAAGGAAGCAGTCGAGCGTTTCGGCAAAAGCATCGCGCCGTTGGCGACCAGCGGGGCGCAAGGCACGACAGGCTATGCCGGCGGCCGGCCCAGGGCGGCGCCGGTCTTCGCCTATTGGCCATGCCTTGTGCCGAAAGAACTCGTGCCGCATGTGATTCGCATTCGAGGCGTCTAGCAACACAATGGGCAGGCAACAATGAATCAGGCGAAGCTGTACGAAATCGCGCATGCGCGCAGCGGAGACAAGGGACGCGGGGCGAATATCGGCGTCATCGCGTACAAGCCGGAAGGGTATGCCTTTTTGGAAGAGTACCTCACGGCCGAACGGGTGCAAGAGTACTTTGCCCCCATGAACCCGGGCAAGGTGCTGCGCTACGAATTGCCCAATCTGGGCGCGTTGAACTTCGTCTTGCCGGAGATCCTTGCGGGCGGGGGAAGCCGCTCGCTGCGGGTGGATGCGCAAGGCAAGGCCCTTGGTCAGGTATTGCTTGAAATGCCGATTGATATCGACATCATTACGTTGAACCTCGCGCAATACGATCGCGAGGAAAAGGATATTTTCGATGCCCGGTGAATTGGTCCTCATCGAACGGCCGGCAGCGCATGTTGCAGCGGTGGTCTTGAACCGGCCGGACAAACGCAATGCCATGAACATCGCCCTGCTAACGCAGTTTGTCGAAACGCTGCGTGGGCTAAGCAGCGATACGGCAACGCGTGCAATTATCATCCGGGGCAATGGTCCGGCATTCTGCGCAGGCCTTGACCTCAAAGAAGCACAAGACCATGAGCGGGCGCATCAGTCAGCGCACCTCGTGGCAGACATGCTCGAGGTGGTGGCCGAGTGCCCGAAGGCGACCATCTGTGCGGCGCATGGCGCGGCGATTGCGGGTGGCGCCGGGCTGATGCTGGCCTGCGATTTCGCCATTGCCGCGGAAGGCATGAGGACCGGCTTTCCAGAAGTGCACCGGGGCTTGGTAGCTGGCCTTGTGATGACGTTTTTGCGGCGCAAGGTTGCCGAGCCGCATTGCCGTGAGTTGCTGATTCTCGGCGGCATTATCGAAGCGGAGCGGGCGCATGCGCTCGGGATGGTGCACGACATCGTGCCGGAGCGCGGCCTGAGCGGCGCGGCCCTCGCGCTTGCCGAGCGGGCGTGCAAAGGCGCACCTGGCGCAGTGGGGCGAACCAAGCAGCTCCTGAGCGCCCTGTGGCCTCATCCGGTACGCGCGGATTTAGACCGTGCGCTGCATGCGCATATAGAAGCGCGCACATCCCCCGAAGCTATCGAAGGGATGCGCGCGTTTCATGAAAAGCGTGCCCCCGTGTGGCCGGATGCGTAAGCGGCTATTCGGCGGACAGGCTGGGCTCGGGACCGTTTGGCAGTGCCGATGAATCTTCTTCGGTAAGGTCGGCCATGCGCGGCGTCTTGAACGGCGGCGGCACCTGCATGTCGAAGTCGCGCGCCTCGTTGCGGTAGCTCCGCGAGACAATGAGATTTCGGAAATCCTGCAGGGTCTCGTATGGGGCATCCAGCTCCAACCAGAACTTATTGAGGTAGTTGAGCCCTTGGACGCCGCCCGCCTGGACCGGCGCAATTCCGGAGACGGTTGCGCGCGACTGCGCCCGCTGCTGCCACTCGCTTGATGCCTGATAGCACGTGCGCACCTCGATGGCATCGATCAGCGATATCCATTCCGGCACGGCGGCATGCTCATCTTGCGGCGCGCACAACACGGTAAGGTGCCCGTCCTTAGCGGCTTGCGCCAGCAACTCGGCGGGCTCCTTCAGCGTCTCATATATTTGCGCAGTGGCCCCGAGTACGAGTACCGCGTGCCCGTCATCCAGCATGACTTCGATGCCAGGGTATACCTGTACATCGACCGAGAGTTCACGAAGACCGGCAAGTTGACGTTCCGGCCATACACGGTCGCGCTCGGTCAGAAAGACGGCGCTGTAACCGCTTGCGTCAGCCATCGCAAGCACTTCCTCGGGACTCGCCGCCGCCTGCGGCGTGAAGGCATTCGTTTGGGCGTGCAATTCTACTTTGCGTCTGCGGGGCTTTGAGGGCTTTACCAATTCGTCGAGCATCGGGGTTGTGCTCCTGTTGTTTTATGGGCCAAGCCGGCCGGCCTGGTCCGGTTGCCCGAACGCTGCCGGCCTCCTCGCGCCATTTTACGGGACACCGCGCCAAACGCAAACATTCCGCGGCGGCGCGTCTTGACTCGTTTTGCAAGGCCGTGACATGATTTGGCTGAGGTGCGCTTGGGGCCGCGTGGGGGAATCAGGTGGATTCGTCCGAACGCGTTAGGTAACGCCTCGCCACGCCTAGAGCATAGGGGAACGTACCCATGTCTTCCGTCACTGGCAATGTGCTCATCGCCCAAGGGGGCGGTCCAACCGCCGTCATCAACCAGAGTTTCGTGGGCGCTGTCATTGAAGCGCGCAAGTTTCCACAAGTCGAACGCACGTACGGGGCGCTGCATGGCGTATCCGGCATCGTCAATGAAGACTTCATCGATTTGACCGAGGCCACCACGCACAACCTGGAAATGGTCGCGCGCACCCCGTCGTCCGGTCTCTTGTCGACCCGGGATAAACCCGATGTGGAATATTGCCACAAAATCTTCGAGGTCTGCCGGGCGCACAATGTCCGCTTCTTCATGTATATCGGCGGCAACGACAGTGCCGACACCTGCCGTATCGTGAATGAAGAGGCCGACAAGTCGGGCTATGAGTTGCGCGTGATTCACGTGCCTAAAACGATTGACAATGACTTGAAGGTGACCGATCACTGTCCGGGCTTTGGTTCGGCGGCGCGCTTCGTCGCTCTGGCCTTTGCCGGGGTCAATCTCGACAACCGCGCCATTCCCGGGGTATACATCGCCGTGGTGATGGGCCGGCATGCGGGATTCCTGACAGCGGCGGCGGCGCTTGGGCGCAAGTATCCCGACGACGGCCCGCACCTCATCTACCTGCCGGAGCGGCCGTTCAGCAAGGAACAATTCCTGAAAGACGTGCAGGCGGCATACGACACCCATGGCCGCTGCGTCATCGCTGCGTCTGAAGGGATTGCGGACAAGGACGGGGTGCCGATTGCGTCGCAATTCACGGGCGGCGAAAAGGACTCGCATGGCAACGTACAATTGAGCGGCACGGGCGCATTGGGCGATCTGCTCTCGGCATGGGTCAAGGAAGGCACCAGCATCAAGCGCGTGCGCGCGGATACCTTCGGCTACTTGCAGAGAAGCTTTCTGGGCTGCGTCAGCGAAGTGGATGCGCGCGAAGCCCGCGAGGTAGGCGAGCGGGCAGCCCAGTATGCCATTGCCCACAATCTCGATGGCTCGGTGTCGATCCGCCGCATTGGCGATTATGCCGTTGAATACTTCTTGAGCGATTTGAAGGACGTTGCACGCCATGCCACCGAGATGCCCGACGCATTCATCAATGCCGAGGGCAACAATGTGACGGAGGCATTTCTCAAGTATTGCCGCCCGCTGGTTGGGGAACTGCCCCACTACGAGCGGGTGTCGGCGCCGCCAGTGGCAAAGATTCTCAATAAGTAGCTTAGCGGCGCATGGGCGGCGCCATCTTTGGGCGGGAGGTCAGCTCCCGCCCATGCTGTTTTCAACATACCTATTCAAGGAAGCGCTTGCATGTCTGATCAATCTGGCATGGAGATCCTGAAGAATATGGCATCGGCAGTGGCTGATGCCGAAGGCCTCGAGATTCCTCCCAAGTGCTTCGTCGATATGGGCGCGGAATTCGTAGACCACGAACCGGGCAAGAGCCTGCGCGTGCGGTTTCCCGTGTATGAGCGCTATGCGGGCCCGACGGGATTCATGCAAGGCGGCATCTTGACCGCTGCGTTCGACAATGCGTACGGCCCCTTCTCCTACCTCACCGCACGTGCGCCGTGTGCAAGCATCACGATCGACACGCATTTTCTGCGTCCGGTACAGGCGGATGGCACAGAGGTGGTCGAGGTGGAAGTGAATTTACGCGCGCGGACGCGTTCGCTGCTCTTCATCGAAGGGGAATGCTATAACAGCCGGGGCAAGGTCGTGGCGGCCTCGACGACGACCATGGCCATCGTGAGCAAACGGGGGCACATTGCAGCGCCGAGTTTCGACGAGACAGACTGAGCTATGTTGCCGTGCAACCGGCGCGGGAGTACGGGGATGAAAGTTAAAGCATCGACAAAGAAAGCGGGCCTAAGCCGGCGGCGTTTCCTTGCGGCCAGCGCGGCAGGGGCCGCAGGGCCGCTGCTGCTAAGCCGCGATGTGCTGGGTGTGCCCGGTGGCGAGCCGCCGAGCGAGCGTCCTGTTTGCGCGCTTATTGGCTATGGCGGGATGGGCCGCGGGCACATGCGGGAAGGATTCCACCGCTACACCGCGGCAGTTTGCGAGGTTGATGGTGCGCGTTTGGACGAGGCGCTGGCGAGCCTTGACGGCAAAGCAAAAGGCTACACCGACTACCGTGCCGTGCTGGACCGCGATGACATCGACGCAGTGCTCATCGCCGCGCCCGACCATTGGCATGCCGTGATGACCCAAGACGCCTGCGAAGCAGGCAAGGATGTGTACTGCGAGAAGCCCGCGTGCAAGACGTTTGAAGAGGGTGAAGTCATGAAGCGCGCTGCCCGGCGGTATGACCGTGTCGTGCAGATCGGCGCGCAAGGCCGCTCGACTGAAGGCGGATGGGCGGCCTGTCAGTTCATCCGCAATGGACAACTGGGCAGCGTGCACCGGGTCGACATCTGGCATGAACGCAACTACAGCGGAGGCGATGCGCATGCCTTTCGGGATCCGCCCGCGAATTTCGACTGGGACATGTGGCTTGGACCCGCGCGCGAGCACCCCTACAATCCGGACTATGTGCACTTCAATTGGCGATGGATGATGGATTTCGGCGGCGGCTTCATTCGCGACCGCGGGGCGCACATCATGAGCATCATTCAGTGGGCGCTCGACTTGGACCACCAATGGCCCCGGACCATCCGTGCATCGGGCAAGCCGCAGCGAGATGGCTTATGGGATGTGCCGCTGGGGATTGATGCGGTGTTCGAGTTTCCGGGGCACGGCTTGACCGTGCATTGGATGCAGCCGGGGGAATCCCGCACCGGCCATCCCTATGGCATGGTGTTTCATGGAAGCAACGGGGAACTCGTGGTAGAGGGCGGCGACGGCCACTGCAAACCCGATGAGAAAGCGCTGGCCTATGCACCGCCGGCTGATGGCTATGTTCCTTTCCGCAACCGCGGCACGCACCGCGATCATTGGCTCGAATGCATCAAGTCGCGCGAACGTCCGAATCTCGATGTGGCCATTGGCTGCGACACCGCCAACATCTGCAACTTTGCACTGATGTCTTATGTCTTGCAGCGGCCGCTGGAGTGGGATGCGGACGCCCAACAATTCGTGGACGACGCGCAAGCGAATCGCTTGTTGAGCGTCCCCGGACGCGGACCTTGGCAATTGTCATGAAGCTCTCGCAACACATAGTTCATGCGCTCTTCGCTATGGTGCTTGCTGCGGCGAGCCTTGCGAGCGGCGCGGAAGAGGC
>CAZLBS010000020.1:14490-15957 GCA_964557505.1 uncultured Nitrospiraceae bacterium
GACGAATGGGAAGCGCGCTTCTCTGGCGCGGAGGCGTATGCCGAGCAGCGCGATGCCGTCATTTGGCTCGAGCACCTTGCCGTCCGCGCCGGGCAGCAGGATGAAGCAGCCCGGCAGGCAGCAGGGCGCTTTTTGTTGACGCTGGCGCAGAGCAATGAGCCCATCCGTCTGCGGCGCGAGGCCATCCGGCTGCTGGGACTGCTGGGTGCGGCTGAAAGCGTAACCGGCCTCGGGCTGCTCGTGGCGGACGCGGAAGCAGGCAGCGATGCCCGCATGGCCCTCGAACAGATTGGAGGAGCCGCTGCCGCCAAAGCGCTTGCGGCCTCGATGGCGAACGCGCCGGAACGCCAGAAGCCCGCCATTGTGAAGTCGCTTGGCAGAGTGGCGGCGCCCGAGGCGCTGCCATATTTGCAGACGCTGGCGAAGCATGGCGAAGGCGAGGTGAAGTGGGCCGCGTTCGATGCTTGCACTGCACGGGGGGTGTTGCCCACTGCGCTGTTTGAATTGGAGACTCCCGCGGCTGCTGGCGCCAGCGAGCGCTACAACCGCGGCTGGCTGCGCGCGGCAGAGAGCCTCGCGGCGCAGGGCAAGAGCGGGGAGGCCGCGGCCATCTATGAGCGGCTCGCCCGCGACGTGCGGGCGCCCCATCTTCAAGCTGCCATCCTGACGGGACTTGCCCAGGCGCAATCAGAGAAGTTGCTGCCGGTGGCACTGGGTTGGCTTGGCCCCAATGAGATTGGCCAAACGGCGGCGCAAGTGCTTGCCGAATGCGATCTGCCTGCCATCGACGTCACGGCGAAATTGCGCCAGGCCGCGGAGGTAGCGCCCGGCCTGTCCGATCATCTCGAGCCCATCATCGCGGCACGCATTGCCAGCGGATTGGACAAGCGCGGCGGCGTGTTGGTCTTGCCCAATGCCCACGCCCACAATGACTACTACCACGACCGGCCGCTTCTCGACGCGCTCGACCATGGCTTTTGCAGCATCGAGGCGGACATTTTCGCCGTCGACGGCGAGTTGATGGTCGCGCATGACCGGCACGAAATTCGCCCGGAGCGAACCCTGCGCGCGCTTTATCTGGAGCCCCTCAAGGCGCGGGCTGAGCAGCATGGCGGACGCATCTACCCCAACGGCCCTACGCTGTACTTGCTCATCGACTTTAAGTCGGGGCCAGACGAGACATGGCCGGTATTGAAAGAGCAGCTGGCCGAGTATGAAGACATGCTGACCGTATTCACCCGCGGCGGCATCGAGGAGCGGGCGGTGACCGTCGTGCTCTCGGGGGATAGCCCGCGTGAAGCGGTGGAGGCGCTGGACCGCCGGTTGGCAGCCATCGACGGACGGCTTCCCGACCTCGGCGTGAATCCCCCCGTGCCCTTGGTGCCGCTCATCAGCATGCATTGGAACAGCGTCGTTGGGTCGATATATCACCAAGCCCCCTTGGACAGCCGCGGGCGGGAACGGCTC
>CAZLBS010000021.1:0-15956 GCA_964557505.1 uncultured Nitrospiraceae bacterium
AGCCGCTCATCGACCTGTTGAAAACGCGTGCCAGGCTCCCACACACCCCGGCCGTATTGGCAACGCTCGTCATCGTGCTCGCCGCCCTCGTCGTCCTCGGGTTCTTCATCGCCAACTTTGGACAAGAGGTCTGGCAGCAGGCCCGGGACTATCAGCAGCGCATCGAGAATCTTGATGAGCGCCTCCCTGAAATCATCACGCGATTCGTGCCCGAAGCCTATGAAGAGCGGGTCATGGCCAGTTTGCCCAACTTGGAAGTGCTGCTTCAGCAAGCAGCTTCATACTTTGGCAGCGGCGTCAGCGGAATCTTTGCCCTTGTTTCAAACACCTTTCTCGTTATCATCTTCGCCATGTTCCTCCTTATCGGACAGGCAAGCGCGGGAGGGAATGGGCCGCCGCTATGGCAAGAAGTGCAAAACGGCATCAAGCGCTACATCTCCCTGAAAATCATCGTATCCCTCATCACCGGGGCCCTCCAAGGACTCGTCTTGTGGATGCTGGGAATTCCCTTCTTTTTCCTTTTTGGCTTTCTCGGATTCGTTCTGAATTTCATCCCAAACTTTGGCCCCGTCCTCGCTGTCCTCGCTGTGGTGCCAGTGCTCCCCTTCATTCCCGCTGAAGACGTAAGCCCCCTCGGGAAGGTGCTCGCCCTCGTCCTGCCGGGCATCGTGCATTTCCTAAGCGGCAGCGTCTTCGAGCCGCGCGTCATGGGGCAGTCCCTGAACCTGCACCCTGCCACCGTCCTCCTCGCGCTCATCTTCTTCGGCATGACCTGGGGAGTGGTCGGCATGTTCCTCAGCACCCCCATCGCCGCCGCCGTCAAGATCATCCTCGACAGCAACAGCTTCACCAAACCCGCCGGCGACCTCATGGCCGGCAGCATCGAAAGCCTATTTCAGGCGGGCGAATCACGGGCTGCGCAGTAATTGATGCGATCATTGATGCGATTGCCTTGATGGCCCTTAGCCGCGCAGCCGCCGAACAGCTACAGCCCCAATACCGTATTGATGACCGTCTGAATGTCCACGGCATCAACAACGTCGTCATTGTTCACGTCTGCATTCAAGTCACCGATCTCGATCGACAGCGCGGCATTAATGACGAGCTGCACATCGACTGCGTCGACCATGCCGCTGCTGTCGATGTCAGCCGGGCCTGGTTGATCCGCCGTCTCGAACGTGATCATCAGGACTGGCCGGACTGAGAAGTTAGAATTCTCGGCACTTCCGAAGCGCTTGACATCTCCCGGCGCCGCGCCTTCCGAAACGGCCCGAATCAGCCACCCGTGATTCATCTCAGGATTCTCGTGCCAGAGGGCAATGTCGGCAACCATGCCCGCGCCGCTCCATACGGCGACGTCATTGGTTCCGCTCACGACATCCGAAGCGCTGGCCTCGCTGACAAAATCGCCCCCCGCCTGTTGCCACGGCGTATCGGCGTGAAAGCGGCTGACCCATGTTGCATCGCCCTCTTGGGCGGGGGCGCCAAAGCCGCCCATTGAATCGCCAATAACCGCGCCTTCCCCCCAGGGGACTTCCACCCGGTGCAGCGTGTACTGCCCATTGCCAATGCCGAAGCCTGTGTCCGGAGCATCCGCCCGTGCACGGGTCACGGTCAACATGAGTTCCGCGGCTGTAATCGTGGCGCTGTCAGGCAAAATGCCCTCGAGGTCGAAGCGAATCAATGCGCGCCGAATGGTCCCCTGCACGATGGTCCCGGAGAAGATGCCAAAAGTCCCGCCCCCGGCATTCCCCGGCCGCTCCTCGAAAATGCTCGTATCCGACGTGCCGCTGTAACCATCTATCCCCTCGGTCAGTAGTATGGTTTCAGCACCAACCATCAGGGGCGCCTGCAGCAAAATGAACGCCATTACAGTTGCTCGATTCATGCCTAGCCTTTCTGAATTGCCGTCACCGGCACTCCCGCCCGCACGGCCGCGCTTTTTTTGTATGTCGCTGCCCCATCTACGTGAGATAAACCCGGCATTCGCCTTGCTTCTTCCGGCCAGTCGCACAAGCATCGTTCGGTCTACGGAACCGCTCCAGGGAATTTGTGTTACACATCAAGCAGAACGCGTACAAATGTGAGGCGATGCGTATGAGCAGCATGCAGCCATACCAAGTGGGGGTCGACGGTCCTTGGGCCGATGCCGAAGCCGCGCACCTCTTCCGCCGCGCCGCTTTTGGCGCCACGCCCAGCCAGCGCGCCCAGGCTGTCGCTGGCGGAACACAGCAGGACCTTGAAGCCGCCGTCGATGCACTGGTCAATTTTCTGCCGGAAGACCCATGGCTCGATGCTCCCGCCGGCAGCACGCCTGGCAACATCGGCGATCCCATCGCGGACATTCCTGAGGATGCGCCGCACGCGCGCATCCGCACGCTCGAAGGCGCCGTCGCCGTACTCGAGCATTGGCTCTACCGCATGCGATATACCTCCCAGCCGCTCCAAGAACAGCTGACGCTCCTCTTGCACGACCACATGCCCAGTTCAGTTGAAAAAATCGTGAACACGCTGCCCAATGCCATCAATGAAGGAAACGACGGCTCTCGCCCATTGCGGCAGCCATGCAGCGGGGGCACGCTTACGCCTGACACTTTCAATACGCTCAACATGTCGCTCGACCTGCTTGTCCAGCAGAATTACCTCTACCGAACCAAAGGCGCCGGCAGTTTGCGCGATTTGGTTATCGATGTCGCCCGGGACCCGGGGATGCTGCTTTATCTCGACAATGCCCTCAATCTGGCGGGACGCCCGCAGGAAAACTTCGCCCGGGAAGTCATGGAACTCTTCACCATGGGCGAGGGCAATTACAGCGAAAAAGACATTCAAGAAATCGCAAAATGCCTCACGGGAGAAACCCTGCCCTATCTCACCTGCGAGGATGACTGGCAACCCATCTATGAATTCGCCCCGGACTACCACGAGCCAGGCAACAAACTCGTCTTTGGACAAACCATTTTCTATGACGATGCAGGCGGCGAGACCATTCAGGTCATCGACCTCATTCTCAATAAGGTCAGCCTCAATCCGCCGGCCGCTCCGTTGCCGCCACCGTATAACGACCTGCCCGCGGCGGCTGTCTACATGTCGTGGAAACTGCTCACCTGGTTTGTAGCGCACGACATCAAGCTCTTGCCGGAACCAGATCCCCTCGTGCTTGAATTGGCCAACTACATGCGCGGCTCGGACGGCGCGCCCTATCCGGCAAGACAATACCCATACGACATGCGCGCGAGCCTCCGCCGACTTTTCCTTTCACAGGCCTTCTTCGATCCAGCCAATCGTTTTGCCATGTATAAGAATCCAGCTGATTATATGACGTCAGCCCTTCGCCTCCTGGAGATTGACGACTTCTTCGGCAACGGATTGTTCACGCCCGTCTACAGCTTGGTCGAAATGGGGATGCAACTGTTCAATCCCCCAACGGTCGCCGGATGGGATCATGGCAAAGCCTGGATGAACTCCGGAACCGTCTTCGCCCGAAACAACTACGCCAATAAAATCGCGCACGGCATTCTTGTCTTCCAAGCTGGCGCTCCGTATCTCGACAGCTTGCTCGCAGCAAACGGCGGGACGATTGACGGCTTCAACGACCACGACGGCATGATCGAACATTTCAGGTCGCGCCTCATACAAGACGCGCTAAGCGAAGAAGAGCGCACTACCCTCGTCAGCTTCCTCGAAGGAGTCGAGGGATTCGGCGTCTTTCAGTATTACGAGAAAGTGCGCGGCGCCGCCCATCTCATGCTTACCATGCCCAAGTTTCAACTTAAGTAGCGAACAACCAGGAGCCCGTTCACATGCGCGTTTCTCGGCGAAACTTTCTCAAGAGCAGCCTCTCGAGCATGGCGTGCTTTGCCGCCGCGAGCACCGTGCCTGCATGGGTATCGAAGTCCGCGCATGCGCTGCAGAAGAGCCTTGGCGGCGACCGCATTCTCGTCATCGTGCAGCAGAGTGGGGGAAACGACGGTCTCAACACTGTGATTCCACAGCAGGACGACCTGTACCTGGGCGACACCCTGCGTCCGAATCTCCACATCACATCTGGATTGGATGCCACGCAGTTGGACGAGTTGAACGCCCTGCATCCAAAACTTGCCCAAATCAAGGAATGGTGGGATCAAGGAAACGTCGCCGTCGTTCAAAGTGTCGGATATCCAAACCCCAATCTATCCCACTTTGTTGCGACAGATTATTGGGAATTGGCCGTTTCACCAGGCAGTGCGCTTGCCTCTCAGCAAGGCTGGGCGAGCCGCTTCTTCGATAACCAATGCGAAGGCGTTCCAGCAGGCGATATCGATGCCTTGTCCATGCTAGCTGCCGGACGTTCGAGTCTGCCCTTAACGCTCGACCGCAGCGCGCTGTACATTCCGCCTGCGGTCAATACCTTCGACTCCTATAAATTCGAGGTCCCTGGCGGAGCCTATGGTGAACGCATCCTTGAAGCGATGTCAGCTCTAAACAGCGAGAGCATTGCCGATGGCGAACCGGCCCTCGACTTTATTCAGCGTACCTTCAGCACGGCGGAGGCTTCCGTAGAAGATATGGCTGCTGCTGCGGAAGTTCCGGTCATCAACCCCTACCCGGAAGATTCGCTCGGCGTAGGCCTCGATATGGTATCGCGGGTTATACGCGGCGGCTTTGGAACCCGCATCTTCTACGTCACGCAAGGCGGCTACGACACCCATGCCAACCAATATCAGAATAGCGACCCGGTCAACCAGGGCGACCATCAGCGCTTGCTGACCGATTTCGACATGGCCCTGGGCGCCTTCATGGCAGACATGCAAGAAGCCGGCCTGTTGGACAAGGTGCTCGTCCTCACCTTTTCTGAATTCGGGCGGCGCATTCGGCAAAACGGAAGCCGCGGCACCGACCACGGGACCGGCAATTGCCTGTTCGTGCTAGGAGGAAAAGTCAATGGCGGCATCTATGGAGGCCAGCCCGACCTTACCTCGCCCGACTACAACCTGCCCCACAAGATCGATTTCCGCTCGGTCTATGCCAAAGTCATTCGCGACTGGTTCGACGCAAACCCAGAACCCGTCTTCGGAAGCCAAGATTACACGGCCCCGCAATTCAACATTCAGCAAGGCATGGAAGAGATTCCCTTCCTTGATCCGGCTGCGCCACCGCACGATCCGATGGACATCGATGCGTCCGGAGCCGTCGACGCGGTTGACGTGCAATATGTCATTAATGGAGCCCTCGACGTCGACACCGGCGGGATCAACACCGATGTCAATGCCGACAATAAAACGGATGCCACTGACATTCAGTCCGTGATCAATGCCGTACTAGGCATCAAATAGCCGCCACAATACATTGCGGCAAATTCCGAAAAGCCTTACCCTGAGATTCACATAAGCAAAAGCCCCATGTGAATGGTAAGGAAGGCCCCTTGTTGTATCGGCAATACCTGGTCTTAATGGCGCTTTGCCTGAGTCCCGCGTATGTCCAAGCAGTAACGTGGGACGCATCGGCAGATGCTCTCCCGTCCGTAATCATCCCACGTGAGCACCACGCCATCACGGCCTACGCGGCGCAAGAATTCTGCGAACACCTTGCGCAGGCAACTGGACGCCGTGCGGCCATCATCGAAGAGAGGGGAGAGGAAGACCCCGCGGGTCCGTACGTCTTTATCGGTCCAACCATGGCTGCCGCGGCGATCGGCATTCATGTCGCGGAATTGCCGTCCGAAGCCTGTGTGCTCCGCACGCATGGGGATGCGTTGTACATCGCTGCGAAAACGGAAGCGGGCAACCCGCTGAGCCAAAGCATGACCGCCAACGGCGTGCTGTGGGGCGTATACGAAGTGCTCGAGCGGCAACTGGGCGTTCGCTGGCTGTGGCCGGGGCGGCTGGGCACGCACGTGCCGAAGCAAGCGCGAATCAACGTTGCTCCGTACGATGAAGTGATCGCCCCAGCCTTGGTGCAGCGCCACCTGCGCCCCAGCCTTGGGCCGCACGGGTTCGCGGTTGCCGATCCCCGCCTAGCCTTCTCCCCATCTCAACGAGAACACTATGCCCATAGCCAAAGCGTCTTCTTGAGAAGGCACCGCATGGGCAGGGGAGAGGACAACTATTTTGCCGAGCCCTCATTTGGCCGCGGGCATGCATTCAGCGGCTGGTGGGAAGAATACGGTCAAGACCATCCCGAGTGGTTTCAACTGCTGCCCGATGGGCGCCGCGGCCCCGAAGACCCCGAGCGTCCGCATGCCGTCAGCATGTGCGTATCGAACCCCGAGGTTGCCGCCAAGGTCGTCGAACGTTGGGCAGCAGCGCGTACGCAATACCCCGGCCAGACCCTGCATCTCGGCATCGGCGAAAACGACAGCAGCGCGCGTTGCCAGTGCAAGCCATGCCGGGCGTGGGACGGCCCGATGCCGCGGCCCGAACGGCTGCCGCCAGGCCTTGAGCGCTCCTATGAGCCTGTACAAGCAAGTTCCCGCTATGCCCGCTTCGCCAATCGTGTGTACCGGCTCGCGGCCGAGATCGACCCCAACGTCAACGTACACTTTTATGCCTACCTAAATTACTTCTGGGCTCCTGATCCAAGCGTGACCCTAAACGAAAACATCATCATCGGCTTCGTCCCCTGGTTCCGTTGGGCCGGGTGGTTCCCAAGAACCGATGCCGAGCACGCCTGGATCAAGCGGCAATGGGATGGCTGGCAACGCGCGGGCGTTACCGCATGCTACCGTCCCAATTGGTTTCTAGATGGCTATACGATGCCGCTGGTCTACATGCACCAATTCGCCGATGCCTTCAAGCACTATGCAGACAATGGCATGCATGCCACCGACTTCGACTCGCTCCAAGGCATGTGGGCCGCGCAAGGGCCAAATTTGTATCTGCTCGCCAGAATCCATGTCAGGCCTCACATGAATACCGGCGACATCCTCGGCGAATATTATGCGGCCTTCGGGCCTGCGGCGCCCCTCATCCAATCCTATTTCAAATATTGGGAAGACTATGCCATAGAAAACCGGGCGAATGCGGCTCACAGCATCCAGAGCAGACATGGCGGAAGATTCCGGCGCTATGCCAAATATGCCCGTGTCGCCGCCGAGCTCTATCCGCAAGAAGTTTTTCAGCCCGCGTTTGAATTGCTAGGGACTGCGCGAGGCCTCTGCCAGCCGCGAAGCCTGTACGCAAAACGCGTCGACTACCTGCGCGAAGGACTCAAACATGCGCTTCTATGCGTCCGCACGGCTGAGGTCATGAATCATCCCGGCGCTCCATCGGCGAAACGCGGACGCGCGTTGGCCCGCCTTGGCCATTACCGGCGCAATGTCGAGCATCTCGGCATTGCAAATATTGACCGCGCCGCCATCATCGAAACCGATAGCTGGCAAGACATGCCGGGCTTCCAGGGCGATTGGGGAGCCGCCCTTTCAACTCCTCCCCGCTAAGCCCCGCATGACGCCTCCCGTTGACCGGCCGGAAATATCCGCCCCCGTTAGGTTGTATATACAACTTTAAGCGAAGGGAGACTGACATGTTGCGCCGAAACAGGGATGCCGCCATCGAGACCATCGGACGCAGCTGCTATGCCGTCCGCGCGCGAAAGCTAAGCCGTGTGATGACACGCATCTACGACGACGCGCTGCGCCCCCTGGGCGTGAGCGTGGCTCAGGTCAACATGCTTACCGCCATCGGCATGATGCAGGAGCCGTCGCCGCAGCAAGTCTCCGAAGCGCTCGACATCGAAAAGTCAACGCTGAGCCGGAACCTCACGCTGATGGAATCGCGCGGATGGATTGCGATAACGCCCTCTACGGAATTCCGCGGACACTGCCTGACGCTTACGCAGGAGGGCCGCACGCTCATGACGCGCGTGCTCCCGTTATGGCGAAAAGCGCAGAGGCGAGCCAAAAAAACGTTCAGTGCCGGCTTGTTAACCGAACTCAGCCCGCTCCAACAAGTCGCATTCACCTGCAAGCGAAACACTCAGGGAATCAATGATGCCACCACCAAAACAAAACCCAGCGAAATCAGGCGCGATTGCACGGCAACTCGTGGGCCCGGCGCTGATTGCGCTAGCGGTTGTCATGCTCGGCATCACGGGTGTCTTGGCCGTGCGTAAAGAAGATAACCCGGGCGGCGTCCGAGCGGCGCCCCCGTTGGAAGTCGAGGTGGTAACGCCCGCATTCGCCGAGAGCTATGACGTCATGCGCGAATTTGTCGGCGAAGTAGAACCGGCCCGGCAGACAGCCGTGGCGTTCGACCTTGCGGGTTCTGTAGCTGCCATCCATTTCGACGAGGGCGCCCGCGTAAGCATTGGCGAGGCCCTAGCCGAGCTGGATACCGAGCGGTTAATGGCGCAGCAGCGCGAATTGAGAGCGAGAGTCAGCGAAGCTGAGGCGAACGTTTCGCTCGCAAGCATTCGTGCTGGCCGCGTCGAGCAGGCCTTCGAAGAGGACGCCGCCTCCGCGCTCGAATGGGACGAGGCGCGGGAGGGGCTTCGTGCGGCCGAGGCGGCACGTGAACGGGCCCGCGCCGCCCTAGACCGCGTCGATGTTGAAATCAACAAGAGCATCCTCTACGCGCCATACGACGCCATCATCATCGCCCGCATGGCAGACGAAGGACGCGTCGTTGCACCGGGCGATCCCATGTTCATGTTGCTGGAAGACAAAGCGCCGGAAGCGCGCATTGCAATGCCCAGTGCTGCCGCCAATGCGCTCGCAAGCGGTACTGAGGTTCATTGCTGGGTGGAGGGGCAACGATATCCCGCTATTGTGCGAGCCGTGCTGCCCGCACGCGAACGGCGGACACGCACCGTCGACGTACTTCTGCAACTGGATGCACGCATTGGTGAAATCAATACAGGCGACGCCGCCGTTATAAAGCGGCCGATCCCCGTTGCATCGCGCGGCACATGGCTGCCCATGAGCGCCCTGACAGAGGATGTGCGGGGCCTCTGGGCATGCTTCGTGATCAAGCAGGACAACAGCGGCAATGCCGTGGTCTCGCGTCGTCCTATTGAACTCCTTCATCAGGATGGCGAGCGCGTCTTCGTACGCGGGGCGCTCGACCCCAAAGACCGAATCGTCGCGTCTGGCACGCACAGGCTTGTCGAGGGCCTCCGAGTCTCGCCAGCAACGGATACGGAACAGGCCTCATGACCAAGCATCTGCTGTACAACAACCATCTCATAGTGATGGCGGTAGTCCTTATCGCTGTCGGGGGGATTTCCGCCCTCATCGCGCTGCCGCGGCTCGAAGACCCGCGCATTACCAACCGCAATCCGATTGTGCTGATGCCTTTCCCAGGAGCTTCCTCGCAGCGTGTCGAAACCTTGGTCACCGAACCCATCGAAGACGCCCTGCAAGAAGTGCCGGAGATCAAGAACTTCACCTCGACGTCTCGTACAGGCATCTCGGTCATCACAATCGAACTCGAAGATACGGTGACACGAGGCGAGAACGAAGCCATCTTTTCCAAGATTCGCGATCGCCTGAGCGATGCCGCGCGCAATCTCCCGCCAGGCGCGGCAGAGCCCTTTCTCGACGACCAACGCGGCGCAACCGCCTACACCCACATCACCGCGCTTAGGTGGGAAATGGAGGAAGACCCCCCGCTCGGGTTGCTGGCCCGCCTTGCAGATGACCTTGCCAGCCACCTGCGTACCGTGCCCGGCACCGAACTGGTCCGGCTCTTCGGCGTGCCTGAAGAAGAGATTACCGTCTCGCTGGATCGAGACGCCCTCGCACGCCTCGGCATGTCTCCCGGACAAGTGGCCGCCCGCCTCGCAGGCGCCGACACCGAGCGGCCCGCCGGCGTCTTGCGCACCCCGCGAAACGATGTGCTGGCCGAAGTCCGTGGCGGCTTCGAGGTCCTCGATCGGGTTCGCGCAGTACCTCTCCGCGCAAATGAAAAAGGCGGCGTACTTCGGCTGGGCGACCTTGCAACGGTCGACAAAGGGTGGCGCAATCCTCCCGAAGAAATCGCCCTCGTCGATGGCGAACGGACCATTTTCGTGGCCGCCCGCATGGACCCCGAAGTGCGCATCGACGTATGGGCCAACGAGGTCAAGCAACTGTTGGCCGAGTCAGACGCCCGGCTCGATGGCGTCGCCTACCACACCGTCTTCGACCAGAGCGCCTACACCAACGAGCGGTTGCGGAGCCTCGCCGCGAACCTCGCGATGGGGGCGGGCGTCGTCATGCTCGTCATCTTCCTCACTATGGGCTGGCGCGCCGCGCTCATCGTTGGCGCTGCCTTGCCCCTCACCGCTGCCATGGTGCTCTTTACCATGTCGTTCAGCGGTTTCGCCCTGCACCAAATGTCCATCTTCGGCATGATCATCGCCCTGGGCCTGCTCATCGACAACGCCATTGTAGTGGTCGACGAAGTGCGTAAGCGGCGAAAGGCTGGCGAAGCACCGGCCGCCGCGGTAGCGGAATGCGTCCGCTATCTCGCCGTTCCGTTGGGCGCATCCACCGCGACCACCGTGTTGGCCTTCGCGCCGATTGTGCTTCTCCCTGGAAATGCAGGCGATTTCGTCGGCAGCATCGGGCGAAACGTCATCCTTGCCGTCGTCTTTTCGCTGCTTCTATCGCTCACGCTCATCGCTGCCCTGGCAGGACGAGCGCTGAATCCTCAAAAAGAGGGCCAGCGCGTGAGCTGGTTGCGCGAGGGCATGCAAAGCCCGCCGCTCAAGCGAGGGCTCAACAATGCACTCGGTTGGTTTCTGCGCCGCCCAGCGCTAGGAATCCTTGTCGCTTGCATTCCGCCCCTTATTGGATTTGCACTTGCGCCCACCCTCGGCAATCAATTCTTTCCGCCCGTCGATCGCAACATGTTCGAAATGGACCTGTGGCTGCCAAACACCGCTTCGATTGAGCACACGCGCGATGCCGCTGCCGAGGTGGAAGCCTTCCTTAAAGAGTCAGACCGCGTGCGCCATGTCAATTGGCTTATCGGCGGAAGCTTTCCCAGTGTCTACTACAACGTGACCATGAGCAATGACCGCGCCGCCTACTATGGCCATGCAATCATCGAAGTCGAAACGGCTGCCGACACGAAGGCCCTGATTCCCGAACTTCAAGAGTTCTTGAATCAACGCCTGCCCGAAGCGCAAGCCGTCGCGCGCCAATTCGGGCAGGGACCGCCCGTCAACGCCGATGTCGAATACCGCTTGTTTGGTCCCAACATTCAGACGCTCCAGCAACTGGGCGAGCCTTACCGCCGCGCACTGCAACACCATCCCGGCATCCTGCACACGCGGCCAAGCATCCCAGAGGGCGAACCCAAACTCTGGCTCTACGCTGATGAAACTGCAGCCGAGCAGGCCGGCCTCACCCTCGCCGGCCTTGCAACGCAACTCCGAGCAGGCATGCAAGGAGTTCCCGGAGGCACCCTGCTGGAAGACTTGGAAAATCTACCCGTCTCCGTGCGCTGGCCCGAATCCGCTTATAGCGTGCTCGCCACTACAGCCTCGGCCAATTTCACCGCCGGCATCCCCGAAAGCTGGACCCCCCTCACAGCCCTAGGCGAATGGAAGCTCGAACCTGAGCGCGCCAGCATCACGCGCTACAACGGCGTGCGTTCCAATATCATCGCGGGCTACGCACGTAACGATGCCCTGCCCATCAACATTGCCTATGATGTGCTCGACACGCTCGAGGCCGAAGGCTTCGAGTTGCCCCCAGGCTACCGGCTGGAATTCGGCGGCGCCGTCGAAACCGATAGCGATGCCGTGGCCAATCTCAGCATCTACCTCCCGCTCATCGTCACCCTTACGCTCACCATTCTGATTCTCGTCTTCCGCAGTGTACGGGCCGCGGGCATGCTGTTGGCCGTCGGCTTGCTCTCGGCAGGACTCGGCTTGCTCGCCACATGGACCATCAATTTTCCCATCAGCTTCAATACCATCCTCGGCACACTCGGGCTAATCGGCGTGTCGCTTAACGACAGCATTGTCGTCCTCGCTTCCATTCGAAGCGAGGCGGCCGCCCGGGCAGGCGATCCATCGGCAGTCGCCCACCGGACGCTGGATACATTGCGCCACGTCATCTCGACAACGCTCACCACAAGCGGCGGCTTTTTGCCCCTGCTCCTATTCGTCGGCGGAGATTTCTGGCCATCTCTGGCCATCGTGCTTGCCGGCGGCGTTCTCGGCGCCTCGCTGCTCGCCCTCCTCTTCGTGCCCTCGGCCTATGTCCTCCTGTTCCGTCCACGCCATCAACAGAAAGCCGCAGCATCGTGAGCAATTCATCGTCAAGCAAGCTATCCGCGGTCCTTCTCACTCTTTCGCTCGCCGGTTGTGCAGCCGGCCCCGATTACATGAAGCCGGCCGTCGACATGCCCGATGCCTACGCGGGCGGACAATTGGGCTACCCAGTTGCGAGCACCAACATGGAACCAGAGTGGTGGCAGCTTTTCGGCGATCCGCAATTGGCAGCCTTGGTCGAAGCTGCAGCGGGCAATAGCCCACGCATCGCCGAAGCGCGCGCAGCCGTTCGCGAAGCACGTGCCGCGCGCATGGCGGCCGCCGCGGGATGGCGCCCGAACCTCGGCACGGCAGCAAGCTTTACCCGCCAACAGCAAAGTGAAAACGCGCTCAACATCCCCGAGCCGATCACCGGCATCATCGGCGTATCTCGCCCGTTCAATCTTTATGAAGCCGGATTCGATGCCCAATGGGAACTGGATGTCTTCGGAGAAACAGCGCGCCAGACCGAGGCAGCAGAAGCAAGGCGTGAAGCGGCCGTCGAAAATCTCCGCGCCGTGCGCGTCACCCTCTTTGCGGAAGTCGCGCGGGCATACATCGAATTGAGAGGCGCGCAGCAGGAGCGAGCAGTCGCGCGGAATCTCGTCGAAATCCAAACAAAATCGTTGGCACGTGTGCAGGCGAAAGAACGCACCGGCCTGTCGACTCCGCTCGATGTGTCGCAGGCCGAAGCACAGTTGCGGCAAGCCGAAGCCCGCCTGCCCGCTTTCGAAACCCGTATACGCGCCGCTGCTTACCGCCTTGGCGTGCACACCGGCCAAATGCCGCTGACACTCTGGGGCGAACTAGAGCCGCCGCGCAATGTGCCCCTCCCAGAAGACAGCGTACCCATCAGCCTGCCGGCCGCGCTCCTGCAGCGCCGTCCCGATGTGCGTGCCGCCGAGCGCCAATTGCACGCAGCCAGTGCAGATATCGGAGCCGCAACGGCCGCGCTCTATCCTTCCTTCAACATCAGCGGGGCCATGCAGCTTGCAAGCATCTCCTTCGGAGATTTCTTTGCCATGAACAGCCGTGCCTTCAATTTGTCCCCAGCAATCGAATGGCCCATCTACCAAGGCGGTGCGCTCCGCGCCAACATCACTGCGGCCGAAGCGCGCTACGACCAGGCGTACGCACGCTTTCACGACAGCGTCCTTCGAGCGCTCGAGGAAGTGGAGGCCAGCTTGGCGGCATATGGAGAATCCTGGCGCACCTTGGCACGGAGCGGCGCCGCGGCAAGCGCGGCCGGCAAAGCGTTTCGGCTAGCCAACAAACGGTATGAAGCCGGCCTCGAAGAATTCCTTACCGTGCTCGAGGCAAACGAAGCCCTCAATGAAACCGAGCGCGCCCGCGCAAGCGCCAAAACGAATGCCGCGGTAAATCTCGTGCGCCTCTATAAAGCCCTCGGCGGTGGATGGGAGCCGTTCGAACCGCAGGCCCCGCAACACGCCCCGCAGCCCAACGACTAAGCCCTTCATGGCCTGTTCATCTAGACAAAGAACGGATTGTGCTTCTTTTCAATGCCGATCGTTGTAAGCGGTCCGTGGCCTGAATACACTTCATACGTATCCGGCAGCGAAAACAGATGCTCGCGAATGGCGGCGATTTGCCGGTCGTAGTCCGCTTTTGTCCCAGTACCGCCAACGGAACCGCAGAATAGGGCGTCGCCGCTGAATGCCGCCCCATCAAAGATCAAGCTGATGCCATCTGGCGTGTGCCCCGGCGTATGCACCACACGGCCTGAAAGCTTGCCCACGTGAACGGCGCCGCCCGGGGCAAGCTTCTTTGTGGCAATGCCGCCGGCGTTTCCGCTGAAGCTGAACGCCTCCGCATCAAAGCATCGCATGGCGTCACCGAGTCCACCCGTGTGGTCCCAGTGATCATGCGTGATAATAATGGTCTTGATCCGAAGCCCCTGCTCGACGCAAAACGGCTCGAAGCGCTTGTCGAAGGCGCCCACGTCTATCAGCGCCGCATCGCCCGTTTCTTCACACCCCAGAATATAGGCATTCGCTTCATTGGCATCGAGTAGAAAATGGCCCACAATCATGGCATAGACGCTCCATCGGTCGCCGCGTTTTCAAAATTGGCAGCGCCCCGCGCACCCGTGAAATCCGCGCCTCTCAAGTTGGCCTTGCGAAAAATGGCGCGCGTGATATCCGCCTCGCGAAACACAGCGCCTTCGAGATCAGCGTTGCCCGGCCGCGCGTAGTACATCCTTGCCCGCGTGAAATCTGCGCCATGCGCTTTCGTGCCGACAAGGCCGCAACGCTCCAGATTCGCATCCGCAAACGATGCCCCGCTGGCGTCCGCGCCTCCGAGTTGCGCCAAGCCCAAATTCGCGCCGGAAAAATCCGCCTCGCGCAAGTCCGCGCCGTCGAGCAATGTACCTTGAAGATTGGCGCCCCGCAGCTTGGCGCCCTGCAGGTTCGCGCCCGACAGCCGCTTGCCGGACAACTCGGCGCCGCTCAAATCGCGGCCCGCCAAATCCGCCCCAGGCCGAAACTCGCTTTCCGCATCTTTGCTCGTCACGCGAACGACATTAGCATGGGCCATCGCTGCTCTCCTCCATCACGGCTCTCACAGAATCCGCCGCATCGCCTTTTCGTTGTAGGCCGTGAGCGGCGCGTACGTCAAATGGCAGCGTCCTCGCGAACACGTCCGGCTGCGCATCCGTTGCCGGTTCATCATCGTGAAACGAGCTTGCCCAACAGGCAAGAGACCAGTATGCTCTGCCTTCCAACAAGCATGAGGGGTGGGTATGACAGAGACCGGCAACAAGGCAGGAATGCCCACGGCAGACCGCCCGCTCGTAAGCGTCCTGCTCACCAGCTACAACTACGAACGCTATGTAGGCGAAGCCATAGCCAGTGTCTACGCGCAGACCTACCGTCCCATCGAACTCATCATTGCAGACGATGGCTCGCAAGATCAGTCCCGCCGCGTCATCGAAGAATCCATCGAGTATGCGCCCATTGCCGTAAAAACGATCTTCAAAGACAACGGCGGTCAAGCCAGCGCCCTAAATGCTGCCTACGAGGCCTGCAGCGGCAGCCTCATTTTTCCACTCGACTGCGACGACCTCTGGCGGCCCGACAAGCTAGCCCGCATGACCGCCCTCATCAAGGCGTGCCCGGATGGCGGCGTCTATCAGCACCAGATCTGCAATCAACACGGGTTGCCGAGCCAGCCCTTTTTAGTCAGCGGCGATCTTCTTTCCAAATGGCGCTCCTTCCGGCCATTCAACACTTTCGTCTATCGTGATTGGCTCAACGTTTTTATGCCCACAAGCGCGCTCGGCTTTCGCCGTTCCGTCCTCGAAAAGGTCATGCCCATCCCGGATGAGTTCGTCGTTTGCCCCGATGCCTGGCTCGCATTCTGCGCATCTGTCTTCGGCCCCCTCTATTCTCATCCGATGCCGCTCGGGACATGGCGAGAGCACGACGCAAATGCCAGCGGAAGCGATGCCAACAATTTTCAGCGGTTCTGGCGTCCCGTCATCATGCCGAAGCTCAATGCCTATTTCGCACGCCATGACGCCGGCGTCCGATTGACGTGGAACCCAGCCGGAGCCCTCACGGCGCCCCTGCAGTTGTATGCCACGGTGCTGCGAAGAAAGCTCGGTTCCCGTTAGCCCCCAGACCCGGCGCCGCCGCGCCCGTTCCACGTATGCATATAGCGTTGCCCCGGCTCCAAATGTAATGACTGCGTGAGCTGCGCATGCTCCCCCTGCAGCA
>CAZLBS010000022.1:0-1747 GCA_964557505.1 uncultured Nitrospiraceae bacterium
AAACGCGGGATTGCCGAGCACCCAGTTGCTCGCCGGCGCAAAGCGAGACCCCATGTCCGCCATCCGTTCCGCATCCATCAAGACTTGGTTGACATGAGACGGCGGATTGACTTGAAGGTCGCGGTGTTTCACCTCGGCGATCATCATCGGCATGTCGATTTCAGCTGGACAGATCTCCTTGCAGAGCCCGCATGAAATGCACAGTTCAGAGAACTTCGCCGCGTTTTCCAACCCATGTGCCTGGGCGGTCCATGGAATGCCGATAGGGCCGGGATAAATGTGGCCGAAGACGTGGCCGCCCGCGACGCCATAGGTGGGACAAACATTCATGCAGGCGCCGCAACGAATGCAGTTGAGGGCCTCCTTCATGAGCGGGTCTTCCCGCATGGCCGTGCGGCCATTGTCGAGCACGATGACGTGCGACTCGCGCGGCGGGCCAGCGGGACCATCCTCCTCGCCTAGCGGATTGCGCCCCGCCATCCACGTGACATAGGTGGTGGGGCATTGGCCGCTCGCGCTGACCGGATGCGCCATGACCATCAGCAGCGCTTCCTCGATGGTCTCGACAACCTTCTCGCGGCCAACCACGCAGATGTGACATGGCGGAATGCTCGATACCAGCCGCGCATTGCCCTCGTTGGTTTCGATGACAATGTTTCCCGTCTCGGCGACGGCCACATTCGCCCCTGTCATGCCGATGTCCGCATTGAGAAAAATGGGCCGCAGATACCGGCGCACGACCTTCATGATGCTTGGGATGTCTTCCGACACGGCCTCGCCGATTTCCTTCGAAAAGATCTCCGCGACATCGGGCGCCATCTTATGCACCGAAGGAAAGACCAGATGAAAGGGCTTCTCGTTGACGAGCTGGATGATGAGTTCGCCCAAATCCGTTTCGACCACCCGCATGCCGGCTTCCTCGAGCGGATGATTGAGTTCGATTTCCTCGGTCGTGAGCGACTTCGACTTCGCGACGGTTTGGGCGTTGCGCGTTTCCGCGATGCTTAAGGCGACGGCAATGGCCTCTTGCGCATCCTTGGCGTGATAGACCTTGACCCCGCGGCGTTCCGCGTTCTCGGTGAATTGGGCCAGCAGTTCATCATTCTTCGCGATGCAGCGTTCCTTGGTCTCACGCACTTCCTGGCGAAAGGCGGCTCCCCCAGGCAACGTGGCCAGGCGCTGCGCACGGCTGTCGCGCCCGCGCTTCATGCAGTGGTAGAGCGCATTCCGCTTTTTGGGCTCCTCGATGGCCTCGGTGATGCGGTCTTTCAATTGCTCCAATTGCGCGGCAGTCGGCATGGGATGTGGCGTCCTATTCGTTCACGGGCCGATGATGATGACGTGGGCTGTTTCCGGGCCATGCACGCCTAGCGTGAGCTTCAGTTCGATATCGCCCGTGCGGCTTGGCCCGGAAATGAAGCTCACCGTGACATGCCCCAAATGTTGCTGGAAAGCCTCGCGGATGGGTTCTGCTGCGTCGGCAAGACGCTCGAGCAAATCGGCCGCATAGACGATGCCCACATAGGTACGAGGGAGCGACGAAACCAGGCGCACATCATCGTTGGCCGCGATCTCGACCAGCGTGCCCGTTTCAGCGAGGCCGAACTGCGCGTGCGTGACGCCAATGTCCGCTTCGTCGATTCCATGGGGAATTGCAGCAGGGTCGAATGGCGGCGCCAACACTTCGGCTCCTGCCTCTGCGCAGGCCCCGGCCAGCGGCTTGTGAAGGTCATCCGGCAGGCCGGCA
>CAZLBS010000022.1:1757-15883 GCA_964557505.1 uncultured Nitrospiraceae bacterium
GGCCGGCAAGCGCCACGCGTTTGGCGTGCATGCCGCGAACGATGCCGCCGAGATGACGGGCCGCTTCGGCTTCCGATTCCGCGCGGTGTACGATGCCCGAAACGATCTCGAATTGCCGGGCGAATTCTGCGATAAGCGGGGGCATGAGGCGTCGTCTTCCTTGCGTTGGCGCGCACCGCTGCCTACGATAGGCGGCTCCATCACGTAGCGTCGCACGTCAACAACAGGATGTCAACTTAACATGATTCGTAGAGTGGTCATTGCAGGGGTGGGCTTGATTGCGTTGGCCGTGGCGGCAGGCTACTTCTACGCGCGGGGGTTGGCGTATGACGCGCTTCCTCAGACGGCAGGCACGCTGCAACTCGAAGGCCTGCGGGCCCCGGTGGAAGTGTTGCGGGACGAGGCTGGCGTTCCCTACATCTACGCGCAGAACCTGCATGACCTGGCCTTCGCGCAAGGCTTTGTGCAGGCGCAAGACCGCTTCTTTCAGATGGACTTGATGCGCCGCGCGGGTACGGGCCGGCTTGGCGAGCTATTCGGCAAGAACGACTTTGCGCTGCGTGCCGATGTGTTCATGCGTACGCTCGGCATGCAGCAAGCGGCTGCCCGGCAGGCGGAACTCATGGACCCATTCTACGAGGGGCATTTCCAGGCCTTTGCCGATGGCGTCAATGCCTATCTGGCTTCACGCGGCGAGCAGGAACTTGCATTGGAATACAACGTGCTTCGGTTGACCGGCTTGGATATTTCGATACCCGAGTGGACGGTGGCGGATTCTTTGAGCGTCATCAACTTGCTTGCGTGGGACCTGAGCAAAAACCGCGGCAAGGAGATCTTTCGGCGGAACCTGGAAGCGCACCTTGGGGCGGACATGGCGCTGGACTTTCTCCCCCCGTTCCCGTATGACGAGCGTCCTACGATCATCGCCCGGGAGAATGTTCCCGATGCGCAACCCACCGAAACAGTAGAAGACGCGCAAGCGCAGGCGGCAAGCGGTACGTTGCCCTGGCCGCCGTATGACCTGCATTTTTTCGGGGACCCAGCCTCATCCGGCAGCAACAATTGGGCCGTATCGGGCTCGCGCACGGAAAGCGGCATGCCGCTCTTGGCAAATGATCCCCATCTCGGCGTCAGCATGCCGAGCGTCTGGTATCAGATTGGTTTGAATGTCCCCGCGGGCGAGGCGCATCCGGCCATTCAACTTTCCGGGGTTACCGTACCGCTCTTGCCATTCATCATCATCGGGCATAACGGCAAGATTGCGTGGGGCGTGACCAACGGCGGGGCGGACATTCAAGATCACTACGAGTTGCGCATCAACCCACGCAACGGCATGCAGTATGAACTCGACGGCGAATGGCGCGATTTTCAAATCCGTGAAGAAACAATTCACTTCGCGGACCAAACGCCACCGATGACCATCCAAATTCGAGAAACGCACTTTGGTCCCGTGGTTACCGATCATAAAGTCGTGAATGGCATGCCGTCTGGGTTCGACAATGGCAATGTGCTGGCCTTGCGCTGGGCCTGCTTGGACGACTCGCGCGAATACGAAGCGGCATGGCACTACGCGACCGCCAGCAATTGGGAGGAGTTTCTCGCCGCCATCGAAAAATGGGACACCGTCACGCAGAACTTTGTCTATGCCGATGCCGGCGGCAACATCGGTTATGCGCTGAGCGGCCGCGTGGTCATCCGCGCGGCCAATCATGATGGCAAGCGCCCGGCTCCTGGCTGGACCACGGATTATGACTGGAAAGGTTATCTGCCCTTCGAGTATTTGCCGCGCGAGTACAACCCAACACGCGGCTGGGTGGGTTCGGCCAATCAAACCGTCGTGCCGCCTGCATACGTGGATTATTTGAAAGCCGAATTGGGCCCCGATGCCTATTACGAAATTGGGGAGGATATCTCGTATTACGCCTACAGAGCCTCTCGCGTGTATGAATTGCTGGAGCAATTTGAGACGCATTCCATCGACACCTTCCGCGGCATGCACGACGATGTTTACGTGCACAGCGCCGTGGAGTTGCTGCCGCATTTTGCCGCGCTTGATTGGGAACAGGAAGCGCATGCCGAGGCCATTGCTTGGCTGCAAGAATGGGACGCGCATTTCCGGGAGGCGAGCGGCGAGGCCGCGCTGTGGGCGCACGTGTGGACTGCGCTCATCGAGCATCTATACAACGATCAACTCATGGAAGACGTGAAGGCATATGGCGCGAGCCAGGAAATGTGGACCGTGCACCAATTGTGCAGCGAACCCAATCACGCCTTTTGGGACGACGTGCGCACGGCGGATACCGTCGAGACGCGCGACGATATTTTGCGCCGTGCCTTCGAAGACGGCTACGCCGCATGCGAGGCCGCACTTGGGCCGAATCGCAGCGATTGGCAATGGGGGAAGGTGCATACGGTGTTGTTTCAAAGCATGCCGCTGGGCCAGAGCGGCATCGGCTTCATCGAGGCGCTGGTGAATCGCGGCCCCTTTCCGGCACGCGGCAGTACCGAGACCGTCAACCGCATGCGCTGGCTCGCAAGCCAGGGCAACTTCCACGTGAACGACATTGCCTCGATGCGCTTCATCGCCGATATGAGCAATCTAGACAACAGCCGCATCATCAACAGCACGGGACAAAGCGGACACGCCGTCAGTCCACACTATGATGATCAGATTGCCCAATGGCTGGACACGCAATACAGGCCGATGCCGCATAGCCGGGAAGCCGTCGAGGCGGCTGCGGTGAAGACCTTGCAGCTTGAACCGAAACAGCCGGAATGACGGTTTTTGCTACCATTTGGCCAAGCGTTCACTAGCCGCACGGAGTACCCGCACGCATGCGTAAGCAATCCCTTGAATTTCTGAAGCGTCTTCTTGCCACGCCGAGCCCTTCTGGTTTCGAAACTGAGATTCAAACGGTGGTCAAAGACTACGCCAAGCAGTATGTCGAGCACGTCTACAAAGATGTGCACGGCAACCAATTTCACGTGCGCAACAAGGATGCGAAGGTCCGCATCATGCTTGCGGGGCATGTGGACGAAATCGGCCTGCAAGTCAACTACATCGACGAGCGCGGCTTTTTGAGCGTCGTGCCGATTGGCGGCGTGGACGCTTCGGTGCTCGATGGCCAGCGCGTGCAGGTGCATGCGGAGAAGGGCGTAACGCCGGGTGTTATCGGGCGCAAAGCGATACATCTTATGGACCAAGAAGAGCGCGGCAAGGCCATGAAGATGTACGAGCTTTGGATTGATATTGGCGTCAAGGATCAGGCGGAAGCGCAGAAGCACGTTGCCGTAGGCGATCCGGTCACCATCGACGCCGGCTTCCTCGAACTGCGCAACAATAACGTCGTTGCGCGAGCGCTGGATGATCGCATCGGCGCTTTCGTTGTGATCGAGGCCATGCGCTTGTTGGCGAAAAAGAAGCTCAACGTGGCGGTCTATTGCGTGACGACGGTGCAAGAAGAGATCGGCCTGCGCGGGGCCACGACGAGCAGCTATGGGGTCAATCCGCATGCAGGCATTGCGGTCGATGTGTCGCACGCGCTCGATTCGCCGCTTATCGATCCGAAGCGATACGGCGCAACCCAACTCGGCGGCGGTCCTATTCTTAGCAAAGGCGCAAACATCAATCCGATCGTCTTGGACGGGCTTTTGAAGCAGGCGAAATCCAAAAAGATTCCGTATCAAATCATCGCCTCGCCGCGAGGCACGGGCACCGATGCCAATGCCATGCAACTGAGCCGGGGCGGCGTGGCGACCGGCCTTATCGGCGTGCCTAACCGGTACATGCACTCGCCGGTCGAAATGGTCAACCTCGACGACGTCGTCCATTGCTCCGAACTGATCGCAGCCTGGATTGAAAGCCTCAAGCCCAGCGCCTCCTTCATTCCATAGGCCAAGAGGCAGCCGGATGGTTTCGGCGCGCTGAGGTGTTTGCGCTGCGGGTAGAAGGATTCCTCGCGGCGATGCAAATCTTCAGCAATCTCTACACGGCGCTTGATGAAACCACCAAGACCAACGGCAAGCTGCGCGCGCTCGAGCAATTTTTTCGTGAGGCGCCGGCCAGCGATGCTGCATGGGCGCTCTTTTTTCTCTCGGGCCGCCGCCTGAAGCGCGTCGTCAAGTCCGGGAATTTGCGGGAGTGGGCGCTCGAACTATCGGGACTGCCGCGGTGGCTGTTCGAAGAGTGCTACGACAACGTCGGCGACATGGCTGAAACGATTGCGCTGCTCATCCCTGGGAAAGAGACCACCGATACGCGGCCATTTCACGCCTGGATAGAAGAAGAACTGCTTGCCCTGCGTAGCGAAGATGAGCCGGAACAGAGGGCGCGTCTTCAACGCATCTGGACTTCGCTCGGCGCCCGGGATCGCTTCGTATGGAACAAGGTCATCACGGGCGCTTTTCGGGTTGGCGTCTCTCAGCGGCTTGTCACGCGCGCGCTGGCCAATGTCTCGGGCATCGAAGCGGAGGTCATCGCGCACCGCCTGATGGGCCCGTGGGAACCGTCGCCCGCGTTCTACCGGGACTTGCTCGATGCCGACACCACCGATACGCAACGCAGCCGGCCCTATCCCTTCTTTCTGGCGCATCCACTTGAGGAAGAACCGCAAACGCTTGGCACTCCATCGGAGTGGCACATCGAATGGAAGTGGGATGGCATCCGTGCACAACTCATTCAGCGTGGCGGAGAAACCTTCATCTGGACGCGAGGCGAAGAACTGGTCACGGATCGTTGGCCGGAGATTCGCGATGCGGCCCGGAACTTGCCCGGCGGTACGGTGATCGACGGCGAAATCCTCGCATACAAAGAGGGGATGCCGATGCGCTTTGGCGATTTGCAGCGGCGCATCGGCCGCAAAACGATCGGCAAGAAGCTGCTGGCCGAGGCGCCCGCCGTGCTCATGTGCTACGACTTGCTGGAGCACGCGGGCGAAGACATTCGCACTTGGCCAGCAGAAGCGCGCCGCGCAGCGCTTGCGGCTTTGATCGAGTCCGCCCGAGAAGACGCGCTCCGAATTTCGCCGCTGGTCCACGCGGAGTCATGGGAAGCGTTGGCGCGCCTCCGCAGCGAAAGCAGGGCGCGGCGGGTCGAGGGATTCATGCTGAAGAAGCGCGATGCGCCCTACGGTGTCGGACGCGTCCGCGGGCCATGGTGGAAGTGGAAAGTCGAACCCTACACCATTGACGCCGTGCTCATTTATGCGCAGCGCGGCCACGGCCGGCGGGCAAGCCTCTATACCGACTACACCTTCGCTGTTTGGGACGGGGACGACCTTGTTCCGTTTGCCAAGGCCTACAGTGGATTGACCGATGAGGAGATGCGGCGCGTCGATAATTTCGTGCGCAAAAATACGCGCGAGAAGTTTGGGCCGGTGCGAAGCGTCACGCCAGCATTGGTGTTCGAGTTAGGCTTCGAAGGCATCCAAGAATCGACGCGCCACAAGTCGGGAGTTGCCGTGCGCTTTCCGCGCATGTTGCGCTGGCGGGAAGACAAGAAGCCGGGAGACGCCGACCGGCTAGAAACGGTGAAGGCGCTGGCGCAATGAATAAGGCGCAACGGCAAGCCTTGGGGTTTGTGGAAGACTGGTTCGAGGCGCAAGGCTGGCAACCGTTCGATTATCAGCGCGAAACATGGCGGCGCTTTCTCAAGGGCGAGAGCGGGCTCATTCATGCCCCTACCGGCATGGGCAAAACGATGGCCGCTTGGCTTGGCCCCGTGGCGCAATGGCTTGCGGCTCATCCGGAACCGGACGCCTGGCCCGATGCCAGCGAGACGCCGCTGCAGGTGCTTTGGGTGACGCCGCTGCGCGCCTTGGCCGCCGACACCGAGCAGTCGTTGCGCGAACCAATCGAAGCCTTCGCAATGCCATGGACCATCGAGCGGCGCACAGGCGACGTCTCCTCGAGCGTGCGCAACCGGCAGCGAAAACGCTTGCCCGCCGGACTGGTTACGACGCCAGAGAGCCTGTCGCTATTGCTTACGCGAGAGGACGCGCACGAACGCTTCAGCTCCCTGCGCGCAGTGATTGTCGACGAGTGGCACGAATTGCTTGGCAGCAAGCGCGGCACGCAAGTGCAGTTGGCGCTCGCGCGCCTGCGCACGTGGGAGCCGAGACTTTCGATCTGGGGCGTCAGCGCAACGCTTGGAAACTTGGAGCAAGCGGCGCAGGCACTTGTGCCGGCCAATCACGGAATGCCGCCCGCCTTGGTGCAAGGTGTGGCACATAAAAAGATCCAGATTGACGCGCTCATTCCTGAATCGATGGACCGTTTCCCTTGGGCAGGCCACCTGGGGCTCAACATGCGCGGGCTGCTCATCGATGCGCTCGAGCAATCGGGCACGTGTCTGGTCTTCACCAATACACGGTCGCAGTGCGAAGCCTGGTACCGGGCCATCCTGGAAGCCCGCCCGGACTGGGAGCCCCTCATCGGGCTGCACCATGGGTCGATTGATGCGGAAGCCCGCCGGGCGGCCGAGCAAGGCCTTGCGGATGGCACGCTGAAGGCCGTCATAGCAACGTCAAGTCTTGATCTGGGCATTGACTTTCATCCGGTGGATCGCGTGTTTCAAGTCGGCAGCCCTAAAGGCGTGGCGCGATTGCTTCAACGCGCGGGCCGCAGCGGACACAAGCCGGGGGCGGAAAGCCGCGTCACCTGCGTGCCGACGCATGCACTGGAACTCATCGAAGTTGCGGCTGCGCGCGATGCCGCCACGCGTGGGGCGATCGAAAACCGCCTTATGCCGCAGCGGCCTCTCGACGTGCTGGTGCAACATCTCGTGACAGCCGCGCTCGGCGGCGGCTTCACTGCGGATGACCTGTATGAAGAGATCGCGGGGTGCAAGGCCTATGCGGACCTTACGCGCGAGCACTGGCAATGGGTGATCGACTTCGTCGTGAACGGCGGCCAGACGCTGACGGCCTATCCGGAGTATAAGCGGGTCGTGCATGAGAACGGCCGCTACACGGTCAACGACAAAGCCATCGCGAAACGGCACCGCATGAGCGTAGGGACCATCTGCGGCGACGCCGCGCTCTCCGTAAAGTATGTGCGCGGGCCCCGGCTCGGGCACATCGAGGAGCAATTCATATCGAAGCTCAAACCTGGCGACACATTTTTGTTTGGCGGCAAGGCGCTCGAGTTGGTTCGCGTGCGCGACATGCATGCCGAGGTGCGCAAGGCGCGGAGCACGAAGGGCGCCCTGCCCCGCTGGATGGGCGGGCGCATGCCGCTCTCGAGCGAACTTGCCGATGCCGTCCGGCACAAGCTCGCCCAGGCGGCAGAGGGCATCTTCGATTGCCCCGAGATGCGGGCGGTGCGCCCACTCCTAGAGGTGCAAGCGGAATGGAGCGTCATCCCGCGTCCGGCAGAATTGCTATGCGAGCGCTTCAAGACGCGCTACGGCCATCATCTGGTGCTCTATCCCTTTGCGGGGCGGCTGGTGCATGAGGGGCTTGCCGCCTTGATTGCATACCGCATCGGCCGGCACACGCCCGCCACCTTCAGCTATGGCATGAACGATTACGGCTTCGAACTCACCTCCGCCAAACCCGCTCCGTTTGATCCTGCTTTGGCCGGGGAGCTTTTTTCTCTAGACAATCTTGATGCCGACATTGCCGCGGGATTGAACACCGGCGAGCTTGCGAAGCGGCACTTTCGGGAGATCGCGCGCATTGCCGGGCTGGTTTTTCAGGGCTATCCAGGACAGGCGAAAAGTCTTAAGAACATCCAAGCTTCCAGCAGTCTTTTCTACGATGTCTTCAAACAGTACGACCCTGAGAATATGTTGTTGGCGCAAGCCTATGCTGAGACGCTCGAGTTGCAACTCGAACGGACTCGGCTCGAGGCGACGCTTCGCCGCATGCAGCACGACACGCTTGTCATTCGGGAGGTTCAGCACCCGACGCCGCTCGCCTTTCCGCTGGTCGTCGATCAGATTCGCGGGAAACTCAGCACCGAATCCCTTACAGAGCGCGTCGCCCGCATGCAACTGACGTTGGAAAAGGCGGCATCCTAAATGGGCGGTCACAGCCTGATGCCGAGGGTTCGCATTGCATCCATGACGGCGCATGCCTCTGGCCATGGGGCCCCGCGCACCATGCGCACATGTGAGCCTAGCGGCGCCCAAACCCGGGCATCTGTCGGACCAAAGACCGCGATGGTTCGTGTGCCGGCAGATGCCGCCAGATGCGTCATGCCGCTGTCGTTTCCGATGAAGCAGGATGCCCCCGCAAGGATGCGCGCCGACGTATTAAGAGACTGCATTGGAATCACCGCGGCCCCGGCCGGGTACTCCAGCCCTTCTTCAGCGGGGCCCCTTAGCCAGCCCGTTGCGTAGCCCGCCTCCTCCAAAGCCGCGGCCACCACCCGAAAGTGTTGCATGGGCCAATTCTTTTTTGGACTGCCGCTGCCTGGATGGATGATCACGTCGAACGGGTGCTGCTCGGGCTGCACACGCAGCACGAATCGTTCGGGCAATGAAACCCCCAAGGCTTCCGCGTAGTATTGGGCGGCATGCTGTTTCCAGCCGGCACCAGGCAAGCCGGCAGTGATCAGCGTTTCCGGCGCCTGTGCGCGCTGCAAGTTCTTGCGGAGCAGTCCGTCATCGTCGCGCATAAAGACGATGACTCGGGCGAAGCGCTGCAAAAATGCCCGTGTGATTGGCGACGGCCCGTCTGGGTGCAGCAGCGAATCGAAGGCAATGGATTCAAGGCTGTGCGCCTTCTCCGCGATCCCGCCGTCCACAGCCAATTGCAGCCGCTCCAGATGGCCCGCCAACTCGAGGCGCGTCTCTTGCGCTACGACCGACAACGCCGGGCAACACAAGAGAAAATCGCCGATGCCGCCCGTGTGCACGGCCAGCGTGGGAGAGGGAGCGCTCATCCTTCACTCCGGCAATATGCGGTAGATGACGACACGCGCCTTTGGATATGGGGATACGTCCGCGTTGAGGACTTCCAAGCCAGGCGGCGCTTTGGCCGGGTCCAGCAAGGGTGCAAGGGGCTTTGCGATCTGCGCTGTATAGCGTTCGTCGACGACGAGGTACTTGGCGTCTATCCGCCTGGCACGTTCGAGCAATGCGGCGATGCTCTCCTGCTCGCCTGGTCCCGTCGTCGGCATGTCCGCGTAGAATCCCACCTGCGGTTTTCGCGTGATGATGAGGCCCGGTTCGGCATGCTCGGCGAGCCATTCGCCCGCGAGTTTGTATTCGCGCGGCATGCGCGGCGTTGCACCAACGACATCGGGCGCAATCGAAAACGCCGTCAATATCGCTTGAAACAACACGGCCGCTGCAAGGGGCAGGGTCCGAAGAGACTTGCTGTGAAATTGATCCGCAGTGACCACGACGCCTCGAGCCGCCCAAAGCGCGCACGCCGCCACCGCCGCCATCACGTATCGCGGCTCTTGATAGCTGCTCAAGATCGCCAGGGCCGTTTGCGCCGCCGCAAGCAGCAGAAGAAACGACTCGCCGCGCAGGTCTCGGGCTTCGCCGCCTTTCATAAACAAGCCCACGCCGCCGAACAGCATGAGCAAGGGGCCGAGCATCACAGGAATCACATGCGTCATGTAATGCGTGACGTTGCCTGCGACCGCGCCAAGGCGTTCACCCAAGATGTAAGCAACAGTCTCCGCAGGATCGGCCGTGCGTGGGTTGACGGCCCCCGACCCAACCAAGAAGTAACTGATGACACTTTGTGCAAGGAGCAAGCCCGCCCCGAGCGCAATCATAATGGCGAGCCGTTTCCACTGACCGCTTGCGGCGCCGGCACAAGAAAGTGCGGCAGCAATTCCTGCGGCGCCCATGAGATACGTGCCTTCAGGCCGCGTGAAATGCAGGCAAAAGAAACAAAGGGGGGCGAGGAGGCATGGCCAGCCGCCTTGCTTTAGCCCGCGAAGCACCGCCCATGCGCCAGCGAACCACAAAGCCACGGCGAGCGATTCCGGGGCAATGCGCCATGCATAGTCGCCAAGCCACGGCCACAGTGCGAACACAATGCCCGCTGCGAAGGCGGCCTGCCGGCCGAAGAGCTCGCGGGCCAAGAGCCATGCCAACGCGGCAAGCATCATCGAGGCGGCAAACGATACCAGCCGCGCGCTCCACTCGACGTCTCCTGTGAGCCAATAGAGCGGCACGGCAGCCAATGGGTAAAGCGGCGGCGTGTACGGCTGCCACGCCGATAGATCGCCTCGTGCCAACATGCGCACGGCCTCGGCATACCCCACGGCATCGGCACTGTCGATGACGCGCGGTACCGTCCAGAGATAGAGCAGCCGGTATGCGAGCGCGAGCCCGGCAATGATCAGCAGCGCGCGTGCATCGCTTCGGTCGAACGATGCCTGCGCCGATTGCCCCTCGCGCCCGTCTGCCGTCACCGAGCTAGGCCCGCGCAGCCGCCTTGATGTCGATGAGCCGCTTCATGACCGCGCTCAGGTCGGCACGGGTGTTCAGCCCGCCGAATGCGTCATGCACGGCGCGAAACAGGCCATACAGGTCATCATACGTGCGCGCGCTCTGGGCGTTCGGCGTGTATTGCACATCCTTGACGCCGGTCATAGCCGCTTGCGCCGAGGCGAAATCATCGTAGCCGCCACCCGCCGTTCCCGCGCACACTGCCGCGGCAATCGCCGAGCCCAAGGCGCAGGCTTGCTCGGACCGCGCCACCTGCATGGCGCAGTTGGTGACGTCGGCGTAAATCTGCATGAGCATCGGATTTTTCTCGGCAATGCCCCCGCAGCAGATAATGCGTTCTGTTTCCACGCCGTATTCGCGGTAGCGTTCGAGAATCGCGCGTGCGCCGAAGGCGGTCGCCTCGATGAGCGCCCGGTAGATTTCTGCCTGGGAGGTGTGCAGCGTTTGCCCGAGCAATAAGCCGGTGAGGAGCGGGTTCACCAAGATGGTACGGTTGCCATTGTTCCAGTCGAGCGCGAGCAATCCGCTCTCGCCGGGCCTCAAGCGCGATGCTTCGTCCGTCAACTTCGCATGCAGGCTGGCATCGCCTTCGCAGACGCAGTCCACGAACCAGTGAAAGATGTCGCCCACGGCGGACTGGCCTGCTTCGAGACCATAGTGACCCGGGAGAATCGACCCCGCGACGATGCCGCAAATGCCGGGGATGTCGGCCAGCTTCTTATCGAGCGGCCACACCGTGCAGTCGCAGGTGCTTGTGCCAATGATCTTGATCATCGTGCCCGGCTGCACGCCCGAACCTACGGCCCCAAGATGAGCGTCGATGGCGCCTGGCGCGACGGGGATGCCTTCGCGCAGGCCAAGCTCGGAGGCCCATTCTTTCGACAGCGTTCCCGCGGGCGTGCTGATATCAATGGCGGATTCATAGAGCCGCCCACGCAATTCGGCCAGCTTGGGATCGAGCATGGCCAGAAACTCCGCATCGGGCAGGCCGCCCCATTCATCCGAATACATCGCCTTGTGGCCTGCCGCGCAGACGCCCCGCTTCACGGCAGCGGGATCCTTCACCCCGCACAGCATCGCCGGAATGAGGTCCTGCATTTCTACCCACGAATGGGCCGCCTCGAAGACTTCCGGAGCCGTTTTGAGGCAATGCCAGACCTTTGACCAGAACCACTCGGATGAATACGTGCCCCCGCATTTGGCGAGATAGTGCGGCCGGTGTTGCTCTGCCGCGGCCGTGATGGCGAGGGCCTCCTCGATGCTGGTGTGATCCTTCCAGAGCCAAGCCTGCGCGGCTGGATGCGGGCGCCAATCGGGGTGCAGCGCGAGAGGCTGATTGTGCGCGTCGACGGGGATTGGCGTCGAGGCCGTGGTGTCCACGCCAATGGCAATCACTTCGTCCCGGGTGAAGTGCTCGTGCTCGCCGGCATCCGCCAAGGCATCGTTGATGGCATGGCGCAGGCCCTTGATGTAATCGCCCGGATGTTGCCGCGCGAGATTGTGGTCGTTGGGATCGAGGATGATGCCGTCTTCGCCGGCCGGATAGTTGAATACCGCCGTGCCCAACTCATGCCCGTTGCTGCAATCGGCCACCAATGCCCGCACCGAGTTGGTCCCGAAATCCACCCCAATCGTATAGGCGCCCATGTCTGCCTGCTCCCCTTCCGCATCGTCTGGATGTGCTTCAATCGAGAGATTATCACACGGACCTGCCGCTGGGCAGATGAGGGCTGCGCCGCGATGAGGGCAAGCCACGCCCTTCCCGGGCCAGTCTTGAAAGAGTGGTGCGGCGCCGTCGGGAGGAGCTTGGCTGGAGCCTTAGTCCGCCTCCGCCAAGCCCGCCATGCTCGCCAAATCGATCTGCGCCATCAGAATGTCGCTCTCGAGAAGCATGCCCATAATCCAGGGCCAGTCGTGCTCGATGGGGCTGGTGTAGTAGCTGACGTAGGCCGTGTCTTCCCGCACGACGACGCCTGCGTAGGAGGTATCGCCGCCGCTGGGGAGGCTGCTCAGGTAGATGAGTTCGTCCGGCTCGACCTTGTAGAGCGCGGTGCGCTTCTTCGCGACAATGCTGGCGGGGTAATTCGGGAAGCGGCGCGGCTCTGGATTGTGGCGTCCAACGGCCCAAACGGCGCCGTCATATTGGAAGAGCCGTGGTCCATCGAGCCGGGTTACCTTGCTCATCGTGCGCGTCCATTCGGTATAGGGCGGCTCGGCGATGCCAATCATGGTGCCTGCGCCGGGGTGGCCGAAAATGCTGTCCGCGCTCACCTCGAGCCGTGCCGTACTGAGCATGCGGCCGTCCGGTAAAAACTCGATGGCGGTTTCGTCATTGGCGCCGCCTTCGTAGATTTCGGAGACTTCTTCCCAGTTTTCACCGTCTGTCGACTTGAGCAAAATCGAGCGGCCGTGCTCATGCCAGTACGCCGGGCAATACCATGTCTCGCCATCGAAGGTCTTAGGCCGCCAGAAGAGCCAGCCCTTCGGCTCGATTTCGCGCATGGGCGCCCACGCGCGGCCGTCCTCGCTCCAGGTCATCGTCGTGGCGAAGGGCGTTGCCATCACGCCTTCGTTGATCATTACGTAGAGATAGAGCCGGCCATTGATGGGCGCGAAAGTCGGGTCCCGAATGTCATTGCCGTCTGCGTCGAAGGTTGTGATGCGCTCCCACGCGCGCGCATCCTCCGAGCGCCACAAGATCAATTCGCACTCGGGCGATCCCAGATGCCAAGGCGAACTCGCATGAATCAGCCAAAACGCATCCTGCCAATAGATCAGGTCTGTGTTGCTGTTATGCATGCCATCCGCCACAGCCGGATAGACCTCCACTTGCAGAGCCGGATGCACCGTTGCGGTATTGGGGCGGTAATACCACCAGCCCAGCAATATCAGCAGCCCAAGGATGGGAAGCTCGATGATGAGCAGCGCAACAATGAGCATGCGGCGGCGCCGAGCACTGCGCATGGCTTAGCTCCCTGATCTACGGCATTAGCCTTGGTTTTGCCAATGCCCCAGCAATTCATCCAAGAGGCCGTCGACTGTCTTTGTGGGCCGCCAGCCGGTGGCTTCGGTGAGGGCTGCATGACTGCCTCGCACCTCCGGGACGTGGCTGGGGCGGTAGCGGGATTCGTCGATAGTGATGTCGATATGTTTGCCCGCTTTTTGGATGAGCTTGGCGACAATGTCATGGAGGAGATGTGCTTCACCGCTGGCGATGTTGTAGACCGCGCCAGGCTGACCGTCCAACGCGGCGAGTTCATAAGCACGGATGACGTCGTCGACGTGGGAGAAATCGCGTGCGACCTCGAGATTGCCGACATGCAGCACGGGCTCGCGCCGGCCCTGCATGATTTCCGCGATTTGCTTTGCGAAGGAAGACAGCACGAACTTGTCGGACTGGCCGGGCCCGCTGTGGTTGAAGGGGCGCAGGGTGATCACGTCGAGCCCATGATGCCGGTGCATCCAACGGCCGAACGCATCGCTTGCACCCTTGCTGATGGCATAGGGATTGTTTGGCGCAAGCGGGTGCGCCTCGTCGACGGGGAGGCGTTGCGGCGGTCCATACACTTCGCTGGTGGAAACGTTCAGCACGCGCGCTTGCGGGCGGCGCTTGAGAACCGTCTGCAAAAGCCGGGCCGTCCCCGTCGCGTTGATGTCGAAGGCGCCCGCCGGATTCTGCTGGCTGTCGGGCACGAAAGTGACCGCCCCAAGG
>CAZLBS010000023.1:0-1160 GCA_964557505.1 uncultured Nitrospiraceae bacterium
TCTTCATACAGGCTGGCCTTCGGCGCGGCAATGACGATGTGCGGGTCTCCGTCCATGTGATCTGTGTGCATGCGGGGGTACAGGCCCGCTGTGAATCCGTAGACTTGGTGCACCTCATTGCCAAGGCTCAGCAGGCTGTTTAGACGCTCGGCAACACGGCGTATTGCGGAAGTGAATTCCACTTCCAAATCGCTTGCGGCGCGCAGGCAGCCGAATGTCATGCCCCCCGCCGCGGCTTCTTCGTGTGTTCATCCTGACCGTCGCCCAGCAACATATGCTCTAAGTGAAGGGGATTAGAAGGTAACGGCGTAAAACTGTTTGGCGCGTTCGCTCGGCGGCCGCATGAGAAGGATGTCATCGCGCCCGTTGTTGTTGAGGTTCACGGTTCGGGCAATGCCGACGGGCGGGACGGGGATTTCGGCCCAGGGCCGCCGCGACAAGAATTCGCCTTCCTCGCCAACGTACACCGCGAGCGCATCATCGCCCGAGCTTAATGCCGCATCAATGCGTCCGTCGCCATTGAAGTCGCCCGTGGTGTAAGCCAGATCGGCATCATCTTTCGGCGCCTCGATACTGAGTTTGCTGGTAAAATCGGGCTCGGCCGCAAAGCCGCCATCGCGAAATTGGAACACATCGATGTGCGCGACGACCCGGGAGCGCACAAAGTAATTGACGAAGAAGCTCAGGCCGAAGGGCACGCGGATGATGGCGAGATCGCCTTTGCCATCACCGTTGATGTCTTCCACGATGGGCACAGCGAACGACCCTTCGTCCGTGACCGTGGCCGAAGGCTGGCTGGGATACTTCCCCGGCGCCTCGGCCAGATACACATCGATACGGACCTTCACGTTCACCGTGCCTTCCGTTTCCGTCACAAGCAAATCCGGCAGGCCGTCGGCGTTGATATCGCTCATCTTCGTTTCAACGATGGCTTTGGCACTTTTGGGTTCGGGGATGGCGAAGCGCGCTGACTGCTCCAAGTTCTCGCCATAGGCAAAATCGACATAGTCGTCGCTGAGAAAGGCGACGCCTTGGGCGCCTGCTTCGCCTGCGCCCAACAGGTGTATCTCTGGGGCGGTATGAACAATTCGCACGCGGCTCGAGTGCCCGATGACGCTGGCGGTGTCGGCGGCCAGCTTCTTTTGCCCACGGTCCATTCC
>CAZLBS010000023.1:1170-4035 GCA_964557505.1 uncultured Nitrospiraceae bacterium
GCCAAGGCTTGGCAGAAACAACTCTTCAATGCCATCGCCGTCAAGGTCGTGGGCGGCATTGGGAAGAAAACAGGGCCGGCGCGAACCTGTCGGGACCAGCGATTGCACCTCGATTTCGTCACGGATTACGAAGGGATTCTCCGCGTTATCCTTTTCGAAGGCCAAAATGCGCGCGCCCTCATGCGTGAGGTCGATGAGTTCGCGTGGTGCGGCGCCGTCGTACTCGGCAAACAGCAACGCGCCGGTTTCCGGACGAAGGCGGCAACGCATCGAAGGCGATTCCGGATAGTTGCCAGCTTCATCGGCAAGGTAAACGGTCAAGACCTTCAGATTGGAGTCTTTGTCATCCGCATCACGGGCCAACGCAGCGATGTCGCGGATGCCATCTCCATCGACATCCTCGGCCACCACGTCGATGATCGTGTAGTTGGAGGTGAGGGTGAACGCGCGCGGCTGCGGCTCGCTCGCGGCCAGTACCAGCAAGCAAAGTGATGTCAGCATTGTCCCGGCCTCCTTAATGGGTTGCGAGCCGCACCCATTGTGCACGGGAGCAGCATGATGCACAAGCATTAGAAATGTATTCAGGGTAGGCTGCGGCTTGCTTCTTGCGCTGCGTTGGCCTGGGCATGCCCCGCTTGCGGCCACAAGTCCCATAGACTAGGATACCGGCTGGGGCGCTCAACGTGACCTCATGGCGCAACTCTTGGGAACTGATTGATTTATGCCCGATGCCGTCTCCTGGTTGCAAGATGTCCCGCCTGCTGAAATGCGGCGCACGGTGGACGCCCTCTACCGGGCGCATCGTCTCATCGCCGACATAACGGACATCGACCGCTTATTGGAGACCTTGCTCGAGGAGAGCAAAGGGGTCGCCCAGGCCGAAGGGTCGTCGTTGCTGCTGTTCGACTCTGAGACGGAGGAACTCTTCTTCCACACGGCGCTGGGAGAATCCGGCGACATGGCGGCCCTCATGAGCGCGGTGCGCTTGAAACTGGGCCAAGGCATCGCGGGGGCGGCGGCGAGTTCCCGCGAGAGCATCAACGTTAAAGACGCCTTGACCGACACCCGGGTGTTTCGCGAAGCCGACAAGCAGTCGCAAACCGAGACGCGCAGCCTGTTGGCCGTGCCCCTTGTCGACTATCGCTCCGGGGCCCCAGCAGCTGAGCCCGGCAGCGGGGGCGAGTTGATTGGCGTCGTGGAACTCGTGAACAAGCAAGGCGGCGGGGCGTTTACCCAGGCCGACTTGCGGCTGATGGAAATGTTTGCAAGCCTGGCGGCAACGGCCATCGTGAATGCCCGGCTGATTGAAGCAAATCTCGAGGCAACCCGCCTTGCGGCCCTGGGCCAAGCTGTGGCCGGTCTTTCGCACTATACGAAGAACATCATCGCTGGCATGAGCGGCAGCGTCGACCTTATCAACGAGGGGCTGCGCGACGACAAGATCGACTTTCTCAAGCGCAGTTGGCCGATTCTGCAACGCAGCATCAAACGCATTTCCATTTTCGTGGAAGACATGCTGGCGTATTCGAAGCCGCGCGAACCGAGGCTCAGCGAGGTCTGCGTGCGCGAGTTGATCAACGACGTCCAAAGCACCTTTCTGGGGCTCATGCTGCGCAAGAACATTACGATGACGGTGCATGTGGACACGGACTTGGTGAACTTTGCGGTGGATCCAGACGGGATTCACCGGGCCCTCTTGAACCTGCTGGCGAACGCAGCCGACGCGGTCCCGCAGGAGGGGGGCGCCGTGGCCATGACTGCTTCAAGCAGCGATGGCAATGTGTACCTTGAGGTCGCGGACAATGGACCTGGCATTCCTGTGGAAGAGCGGAGCAAGATCTTGGCCCCGTTTTATTCGACCAAAGGCGCCAAAGGGACCGGGCTCGGGCTGGCCGTGACGCACAAGATTGTGCAGGAACACGGCGGCCAGCTTGAGATTGCCGATGCGCCCGAGGGAGGCGCATTGTTCCGGGTATGCCTTCCAGGCGCAGCTCGAACGCCAGGGCCGCCCTGCGAACCGGGCGAGCTGGACTTCATCATCTAGCCGCGCGCGGCGGTTGAATGTGACGAGACGCAAGTACGCCGGGGGAGCCGAATGTTCAAGACCAAATCCGGCCAGGATGATGGCGAAACCATGCCGCAATGGGCATGGTGGTCGCTTTTCGGGGTGTTTGCCATCCTGCTGGCAGCGGCTTCTGGCTGGTACATGTGGCAGAACCGGCCGCCGGACGTGACCCCGGTTGGCACGGTCATCGCGGCATTAGTCGTAGGGGCGCTTGGCTCCTCGCTGCTCGTCTCCGGCCTCAGCTATAGCGTGGACTTCCTGCAGCAGCAACGCAGGGCCGGCAAGCGGAAGGCTGCCGGCTCTGCTGAACTTGAAGAGAAGACGCGTTCGCATCAAGAAGATGGCGATCAACATGAAGGCCGGGCGGACAAGGGGCGCAAGCCGTTTTCGAAAAAGAAGCGAAAAGGGAAGAAACGCAAGTAGCGTCGTGCTATTCTGAAGACGCGGGCCACGCGTCTAGGTATGTAGGCAAAGCCGCGGCAAGGGGATGCCGCAAGGCGGGACGTAACCGGCTATGGCATCGATCCGTGAACTCCAGCGGTATGTCGAAAGTCATCCCAGCGACTACGACCAAATGTGGCGCTTGGCGAAAAAGTTGTACATGGGGTCGGAGTATCGAGAGGCGCTGCCGTTTTTGGAGCGGCTGCGGGATGAATGGCTGCAGAAGCTCAACGTGAACCGCTACCTTGCGGCGACGTATTACCGCTTAGGCCGATACGACGACGCCCTGCAAGAACTCGAAAACAGCTTGAAGATATGGCCGGGCGACCTCGGGCTCCAAGAGCAGTACGCCAAAGTGC